>DATJUT010000012.1 GCA_035502185.1 Gemmatimonadales bacterium | reverse complement strand
GCCTCCAGCGTGTCCGTCATCGCGCGCTCCTCTGGTAGACCGGGACGCCGCCCAGGACGGTCATCACGACCTGCGTCTCGAGGATCGTCTCCGGCGCCGCCGTCATGATGTCCCGGTCCAGCACGGTGAAGTCGGCGTACTTCCCCGGCGTCAGCGAGCCGGCCACCTGCTCCATGAAGGCTGCGTAGGCCGGCCAGATCGTCAGGCTGCGCAGCGCCTCGTCACGCGTCATCCGCTCGGCCGGAAACCAGCCGCCCGCCGGCCAGCCGTCCGCGTCCTGCCGCGTGACGGCGGCATGGAACCGGATCATCGGGTTCACGGCCTCCACCGGAGCGTCGGTGCCGTTGGGGATCACCACTCCGGTGTTGAGCAGCGAGCGCCACGCGTACGCCCCCAGCACCCGGGTCGGCCCCAGCCGGTTGGCGATCCAGTACATGTCGCTGGTCTGGTGGCTGGTCTGCATCGAGGGGATCACGCCGAGCGCGGCGAACCGCGGGATGTCCTGGCGGCTCAGCACCTGGGCGTGCTCGATCCGGAAGCGATGATCGGCGACGGGCACGCTGTCGAGCGCCGCCTCGTAGGCGTCCAGCGTGAGCCGGTTGCCGCGATCGCCGATGGCGTGGGTGCACACCTGGAACCCGTGGCGCAGCGCCTCGATGGCGATCCGCCGGATCTCGTTGGTGTCGGTCACCAGCAGGCCGCGGTTCCCGGGGTCGTCGCTGTAGTCCTCGAGCAGCGCCGCGCCGCGCGAGCCCATCGCGCCGTCCGCATACAGCTTGATGGCGCGGATCCACAGGTGCCCGTCGTCGAGCGCCTGTTGCGGGCCGCGGCGGAAGGCGCTGGCCACGTCGTCGCTGTCGCCCGCCACCATCACGTAGTCGCGGAGGGAGAAGCGGCCGGCCCGGGCCAGCTCGTGGTACAGGGCGATGGTGCCGTCCGTGACGCCGGGGTCGTGAATGCCCGTCAGGCCCCAGCGGTTGACCTCGGCGACCGCGGCCACGATGCGCGCGCGCAGCTCCTCGGCGGACGGCGGGGGCACCGCGCGCTCCACCAGAGCCATCGCGTTGTCCACCAGCACGCCGGTCGGCGACCCGTCCGCGTTCCGGACGATGCGCCCCCCCGGGGGATCAGGCGTCGCAGCGGTGATGCCAGCGGCCTCGAGCGCACGGGCGTTCGCCAGCAGGGCGTGCCCGTCCACCCGCCGCAGGGCGACGGGGTGGTCGGGCACCGCGCGGCTCAGAGCCTCCTCGGTCGGGAAGCGGGTGTCGGGCCAGGCGTTCTGGTCCCAGCCGCGGCCCATGATCCACTCGCCCGCGGTCGCGGCGCGCGCCCGCGCGACCACCCGGTCGACCACGGTCGCGTAGCTGCGGGTGCCGGTGAGGTCCACCGTGCGCAGCGCCGTGCCGAGGCCGAGCAGGTGGAGGTGCGCATCCACGATGCCGGGGATCACGGTCGCATCGCCCAGGCGCAGCATCCGGGTCCGCGGCCCGCTCAGCGCCATCGCCTCGCGCTCGCTCCCCGCGAATGCGATCAGCCCCCCGCGGACCGCCAGGGCCTCCACCGTCGGCCGGTCGGGGTCCACGGTGTAGATGTGGCGCGCGGTGACGATGAGGTCGGCCGCCGCGGCGGGGCCGCCCGCGCTGGTCTGGGCCCGCACCACCCCGGCGGCGAGCAGGAAGGCGGCCGTCCCGGCGATCACACGTGTCATGGCATTGCCCGCAGGGTTGGGAGTGGGAGCGGCCGCGCAACGGTCGTTCTCTGGCCGCGGCCCGCCGCCCGTATAATATTGGCGCACGGCGGGAAACGCCCAGCGGGCGCGCGACCGCGCGCCGGAGCCCTCGAGCCATGAGACCACGACACCTGACGCTGCTTGCCGTCCTGCTCGTGGCGGAGGCGTGCACGGACGCCACCTCACCCAAGCTCACGCTCACGGTCGTGCCGGCGAGCCGGAGTCTCGGGATCAGCCAGGACAGCATCGCCGTGACGCCGGATTCGGCCCTGGTCACGCTGACGGGTGCGGGGTCGGCGACGGCGGCGTGGACGGCGACGCACGGCTCGAGCGCCTGGCTGACGATCGTGACCGCGGGCGGAACGGGCTCGGCGGTCCTGCGCTGGGTGGTGGACCCCATCTACCTGGCCCCGGGTACGTACGTGGACACGATCACGATCAGCGCGGACGGCGCGATCGGCAGCCCGGCGCGCATCGTGGACAGCCTCACGGTGTCGGGCGCGGCCGCGCAGTTCATCACCGTGCGCCGGCCGTGGCTGCCCGGCGAGCAGGATTCCACGATCGCGGCGGCGACGCGCAACCACACCACGCTGCCCTACGTCGGCGACCTCTCGGATCTGGCGGCGCAGCTTTATGCGGGGGACTCGGTGACCGTGGTGGTGCCGAATCCGGCCTACGCGGCCGCTCGCGCCGGCGGTCCGGAGCATGCGGCCCAGTTCGCCGCCGGCTGGGGCGCCGTCGGCGTCTCGATCTCGATCCAGGACCACTCGAGCACGCCGTGGGACACCCTCAGCTGGCTGGGCGTGATGTGGTGGAACCCGGCGGACTCGACCTGGAAGGGGTGGACCATCGCCGCCACCAAGGCGACCACGATCGCGCTCACCAACGTCTCGACCACCGCGTTCGACGCGTCTGGGGCCACGTCCGGCGCCGGCGGCGGGGAGGCCCAGCAGTCGACGGGCACCTACTGGCAGGCCAGCTCCGGCCAGCTCCAGATCAACAGGAACAGCAGCTGCGGCTCGACGACCACCGTTCCCTCGGGCGTGTGGAAGGGCGGCACCACGCGGACCTGCACCTTCGGCGGGCGCCTCGTCACCCTGTCCATGCCCCGCGTGACGGGCTCGACGTCGCCCACGACGCAGACGATCAACTTCGACTTTCGCACCGCGCGCATCACCGGCGCGCGCATCGTGTGCGTGTTCCCCTCGCCGTGCACCGGTGCGGCGGGTGCCGTGGTCGCCCGGCTCCGCGCCGCCCGCGGCCGCCCGGCGGGCTCGTAGCCATAGTGCGCTCGGGGCTCCCTCCGGTCGCCCTCGCCTTGGCGGCGCTCGCCACGGCCTGCGCTGACGTCACGACGCCGGGGCTCTCGATCGCCGCGTCGGCGAGCCGGAGCCTCGTGCTCGGCGACGGCAGCGCCGCCGTGACGCCGGATTCGGCGCTGGTCGCGCTGACGGGCGCGGGCGCGGCGGCGGCGCGCTGGACCGCGGCGCACGGCGCGAGCGCCTGGCTGACCCTCGTGACGGCCGGAGGCACGGGGTCGTCGGCCGTCCGCTGGGTCGTCGATCCCGTGTCCGTGTCGCCCGGGACGTACGTGGACACGATCACCGTCAGCGCGCCGGGTGCGGCGGGCAGCCCCGCGCGGATCGTGGACAGCCTCACGGTGGTGGGCGCTGCGGCCCAGTACGTCACGGTGCGGCGCGCCTGGCTCCCCGGC
>DATJUT010000011.1 GCA_035502185.1 Gemmatimonadales bacterium | reverse complement strand
TCGGGCTGGTGCTGATCTACGCCGGATACCGCCTGGCGACGCTCAGAACGACAGGGGTTGGTGGCGAGGCGTCAGAAGAGTTGCCAGACGGCAAGGAGGAAGTGGTTCCAAGACGATAGTGATCGGGGGTCAGACCAGTGGACAGTACTGCCACCTGGTCTGGCCCCCGCAGACTTGCATCTGGTAACCCCTTCAGTCCTTGCCGTCTCGCAACTTCCCCGATCCCTTACTCCCCGCCTCCTGTCAGCTCTTTCACGATGCTGCTGACGAACGCCTTCGCGTCGCCGAACAGCATCAGGGTCTTGTCGATGTAGTAGAGCGGGTTGTCGATGCCCGCAAACCCGGGATTCAGGCTGCGCTTGATCACCATCACCGTCCGGGCACGATCGACCTCGATGATCGGCATCCCGTAGATCGGGCTGCCCTGATCGGTCTTGGCGGCCGGGTTGGTGACGTCGTTGGCGCCGATCACCAGCGCCACGTCGGTCTGGGGCATCTCGCTGTTGGCGGCGTCCATCTCGACCAGCTTGTCGTAGGGGACGTCCGCTTCGGCGAGCAGGACGTTCATGTGCCCCGGCATGCGCCCCGCCACGGGATGGATGCCGAACTTCACGTCCACGCCCTTCTTGGCGAGCACGTCGAGCAGCTCCCGCACCTTGTGCTGGGCCTGGGCGACGGCCATGCCGTAGCCGGGCACGATCAGCACCGTGTTGGCCGATGCGAGGATCGCGGCGGCCTCCTCCGGCGTGGCCGTGTGCACCGTCCGCTCTTCCTGCGCGGCCTTGGCCGACACCTGCAGCTGGCCGAAGGCCCCGAACAGCACGTTGGTGAACGAACGGTTCATGGCCTTGCACATCACGACGGCCAGGATGAAGCCGGACGACCCGTCCAGCGCGCCGGCCACCACCAGCACCTTGCTGTTCAGGACGAAGCCGAGCAGGGCGGCCGTGAGTCCGACGTAGGAGTTGAGGAGCGCGATGACGGTCGGCATGTCGGCGCCGCCGATGGGCGTCACCAGCATCACGCCGAACAGCAGCGAGATGACCACCATCGCGGGGAAGACGAAGGGAACGGCGGGGTTGAAGACCAGGACCAGCGCCGCCAGGACGGCCGCGCCCAGCACCGAGAAGCTGACGTAGTTCTGCCCCTTGTAGACGATGGGGCGCTGCGGGAGCCACTCCTGGAGCTTGCCGGCCGCGATCAGGCTGCCCGTGAAGCTGAGCGAGCCGATGATCACTTCCATCGCGATCTCGACCATCTCGAACTTGGTGAGCGGCGGCGTGCGGCTGATGCCCTTGTAGTACTCCGAGATGCCGATCAGCGCCGCGGCCAGCGCGCCGAACGCGTGGCTCAGGGCGGTCCGCTGCGGCACGGCCGTCATCTGCACCAGTCCGAGCGGGATGCCGACGATCGCGCCCGCCAAGAGCGCGATCAGCCACCACTGGTACTGCACCAGCTCGGGGTTGAAGAAGGTGGTCACCACCGCCAGCGCTGCGCCAATCTCGCCGACCAGCACGCCGCGGCGCGCCGTCGCGGGCGAGCTCAGCCACTTCAGCGACAGAATGAAGCAGGCGATCGCGATGATGTAGGCGAAATCGGTCAGGAGCTGCACCGTCGTGAGGTCCATCCCGGTGAGGTTCATGACTTCTTGCGCCCGCTCAGCTTGAACATCCGCAGCATGCGGTCGGTGATCAGGAAGCCGCCCACCATGTTGCTGAACGCGGCGAAGGCGGCGACCGCTCCCAGGACCTCGGACAGCACCGTCCCGCGCCGGCCGGCGATGATGATGGCGGCGACCACCACGATCGCGTCCAGGGCGTTGGTCAGGGACATCAACGGCGTGTGCAACAGCGGCGAGACCCGGCGGATGACTTCGAAGCCGAGGAAGCCCGCCAGCAGGAACACGTACAGGTTCTCGATGAAGCCTTGCGGCACGGGACCCTCCTTACTGGGCGGGCTTCGGCGCGGCCAGCGCCGGCAGCTTGAAGAACTCGCGGACGCGGGCGTGAACGATCTCCCCGCCCCGCGTGATGAGCGTCTCCCGGGTGATCTCGTCGTCCAGATTCAGCTCCGGCTTCCCACCCTTGAACAGGTGGAGGAGGAACGTGGCGACGTTCTTCGCGTACATCTGGCTGGCGTGATAGGGCACGGCGCTGGCGAGGTTGATCTGCCCCACGATGGTGACGTTGTGCTTGACCACGATCGTGCCGGCTTCGGTCAGCTCGCAGTTGCCGCCGCGCTCGGCCGCCAGGTCCACGATCACCGATCCCGGCGCCATGCCCTTCACCATGTCCTCCGTCACCAGGATCGGCGCCGCCTTGCCGGGCACCACGGCGGTGGTGATCACCACGTCGCTCTCCGCCACCACCCGTCCCAGCAGCTCCCGCTGGCGCCGGTAGAACGTCTCGTCCTGCGCGGTGGCGTATCCCCGCGCGTCCTGCGCGTCCTTCGCCTCGAGCGGCAGCTCGACGAATCGGCCGCCGAGACTCTGCACCTGTTCCTTCACCGCGGGCCGCACGTCGTAGGCGGAGACCACGGCACCGAGCCGGCGCGCCGTGGCGATGGCCTGGAGTCCGGCCACCCCCGCACCGATGACGAGGATGCGCGACGGCGTGATCGTCCCCGCGGCGGTCGTCAGCATCGGACAGAGCCGAGGCAGCGTGTCGGCGGCGAGCAGGACCGCCTTGTAGCCGCTGATCGTCGCCATGGCCGACAGCGCGTCCATGCTCTGCGCGCGCGTGATTCTCGGCATGAGCTCCACGCTGAACGACGAGACGCCCTTGGACGCGATGTCCTTCAGGGTCTCGACCGCTCCCAGCGGACGCAGGAAGCCGACCAGGAACTGCCCCTGCCGGTAGAGCGGCAGGTCGTCCTTGCCCGTCCGGTCGTTCGAGCCGTAGCAGAGGACCTGCACCACGACGTCGGCGGTCTTGAAGACCTCCGCGCGGTTCCCCAGGATCCTGGCGCCCTTGTCCGCGTAGTCCTTGTCGAGATAGCCGGCGCTGACACCGGCGCCCGCCTCGATCGCGACCTCGAACCCCGCTTTGGTGAGGGAAGGCACAACGGAGGGCACGATGGCCACTCGCCGCTCTCCGGGAAAACTCTCCTTGGGAACGCCTACGATCATGACGGCTCCTCCCTCCGTTTGCCCTCGCCCATCACCGGTCCGGATCGGAACGCCTTCGCGCAAGAAGCGTGCTAATGTACACCGGCAGGGCGCAGAAGGCGGTCAGCTCGCTGTCCAGCGCGGCCCGCCTCGGCTAGGTTGCAGACTCACCGTCATCAGGGCAGGGCCATGACCCGATCCACCGGAGCGAGCTTCCTGGCCGCGCTGGCCTTCGTCGCGTGCCACCCCTCCCGCGGCGGCACCGCCACGGCGGGCTCCATCACCGTCACCCACGCCGTGATCCCCGCGCCGGCCTCGCGGTCCGAAGCCTCCGTCTTCCTGGTGCTCGAGAACGGGAGCGACTCCGCGGCCGTCTTCACCGGCGCCTTCACGCCGGCGGCCGATTCGGTGCTGCTGCACCGGCTCGTGGGTGGCCTCATGCAGCCCGCGATGCCTCCGGTGATTCCCGCCCACGGCTACCTCGACTTCGTCCCCGGCGGCTACCACCTGATGATGGAGGGCCTGCGGCGGCCGCTCGCCCTCGGCGACACGGTCACCGTGAACCTGCGGTTCGACGCCGCGCGCGCCCTCACGGTCCGGGTGCCGGTCCTCAACTACACCCAGGCCGTGAGCGAGCTGCCGCTGCGTTGAGCCACCGTCGGCACACCGTGGTGGCATCGCTGCCATTTCCGCACTCGCGGTAGTGCCGATTCCGCATTTTGTGGCCTCTCATGAAGTACTATCTCGTTGTATATCAATGACATAGCTGATGGCACAGCGCCTGCCGTACGTAGGGCGAGCCAGAGGGCGTTCCTCCGGCCCGAACTTCACTCAAGGACGACGGACATGAAGCGCCGCCTCGTGATCTCCATCGCAGTCGTGGTCGTGGCCGCCGCGGCGACCGCCGGCTTTCTCTCGCGCGGCCATGCCACCTACAGCGCGACGTACCGGTTCGTGACGGTGGACAAAGGCGACATCTCGTCCACGGTGAACTCGACGGGCACGCTGAGCGCCGACACTGCGGTGGCCGTGGGAGCGCAGGTCTCGGGCCAGATCACCCAGCTGTTCGCCGACTACAACAGTCACGTGAAGAAGGGTGAGCTGCTCGCGCGGCTCGACCCGCGACCGTCGGAGCTGGAGGTGAGGACGGCGCAGGCCCAGGTGGCGCAGGATGTCGCGGACTCGATGTTGAAGTCGTTCACGCTCACCCAGGCGACGCCGCTCCACGCCAGCGGGATGATGACGGATAACGACTACGTGGCGGCGCAGGCCGCGTTCGAGCAGTCGAAGGCCAACCTGCTCTCGGCGCGCGTCGGCCTGGCGAGAGCCGAGCAGGACTTGGCGTACACGTACATCTACGCGCCGATCGACGGCGTGGTGCAGGAGCGCGATGTGCAGGTGGGCCAGACGGTGGCCTCGAGCTTCGCGGCTCCGCAGCTGTTCGTGATCGCGTCCAATCTCAGCAGGATGCAGATCCTGGTGCAGGTGGATGAGGCGGACATCGGCCAGATCAAGCAGGGCCAGGACGTGCAGTTCACGGTCGAGTCGTACCCGAACCGGACTTACCACGGCACGGTCCACCAGGTGCGGCTGCAGTCCGCCACGGTGCAGAACGTGGTGGACTACACGGTGGTGGTGTACGTGAACAACCCGGATGGGACGTTGCTGCCGGGGATGACGGCGACGGTGAACTTCGAGACGGCCAAGGCGGCGAGCGTGTTGCGGATCCAGAACGCGGCGCTGCGGTTCCGGCCCTCCGAGGCGATGCTGGCGGCGGCCGACCTTCCGCAGCGCCGGCCGGGCGCGGCCGGGGCGGACTCGGGGACGGGGCGGCGCCAGTTCACGGCCGCCGACTCGGCCCGCTTCCGCCAGATGATGGCGCAGCGTGCGCAGGGCGGCGGCGCGGTCACGATGGGCGGCGGCCAGGGTGGCGGATTCGGCGGCGGCCAGCGGCAGGGCGGCACGGGCGCCATGGGCGGTCAGGCCGGCGCCGGCGCCAACAACACCGCGGTCCTCTGGACCCTCGACGCCAACGGCAAGCCGACGCCGGTGCGCGTGCACACCGGGCTCACCGACGGCCAGCTGACGGAGATCACCGGCCCGACCCTCAAGGAGGGCATGAAGATCATCGCCGCCGTGACGAACGAGAAGGCCGGCGGCGCCAGCAACCCGTTCCAGCAGCAGCAGAACAACGGGTTCCGGAACCGGGTGTTGTAGCCATGGCGATCCAGCTGATTCCCTCGCGCGGCGCGCCGAAGGTCGAGGCGGCGGCGACCGACACCGCGGTCATCCGGGTGGAGGCGATCAAGAAGACGTACTTCACCGGCAAGACCGAAGTGCACGCGCTGCGCGGCGTGAACGTCAGGATCGAGCGGGGCGAGATGGTCGCCATCATGGGGGCCTCGGGCTCCGGCAAGTCCACGCTGATGAACATCCTCGGCTGTCTCGACCAGCCCACGTCGGGCAGCTACTGGCTCGACGGCGTGCGGGTGGACGGCATGAGCAAGAACCAGCTCGCCGACATCCGCAACGCGAAGATCGGGTTCGTGTTTCAGGGCTTCAATCTCCTGGCGCGGACCACGGCGCTCGACAACGTCGAGCTGCCGCTGCTGTACGATCGCAGCGGGAAGAAGCTGGACACCAAGGCGATGTCGCGCGAGGCGCTGGAACGCGTCGGCCTCGGCGACCGCACCCATCACGAGCCGAGCGAGCTGTCGGGTGGCCAGCAGCAGCGGGTGGCGATCGCGCGGGCGCTGGTCACGCAGCCGGCCCTCGTGCTGGCGGACGAGCCGACCGGCAACCTCGACACGCGCACCTCCGTCGAGGTGCTCTCGGTGTTCCAGGAGCTGAACCAGCAGGGCATCACCATCGTGCTGGTCACGCACGAGCACGACATCGCGCAGTACTGCCGGCGTGTGGTGGAGCTGCGGGACGGGCATGTCGTCCGCGACACGGCCATCAGCGACCGGCACGTGGCGGCGGCGGACCTGGGCGAGTTGCAGCCGGAAGAGGTGGACTGACATGAAGGCGACGCGGCTGGTGGACATCGCCACCAAGAGCATCCTGAAGAACAAGCTGCGGACGTTGCTCACGATGCTGGGCATCATCATCGGCGTGGGCGCGGTGATCGTGATGGTCGCGGTGGGGCAGGGCGCCAAGTCGGAGATCCAGCGGCGCATCGACAACCTCGGCACCAACATGATCGTGGTCACGCAGGCGGCGACCCGGCAGGGTGGGGTGAGCGGCGGGGCGGGGACGTCGGGCCGCCTGACGCTCGACGACTACGCGGCGCTGGTGAAGGAGGGGCTGCTGCTCTCGCACGTCTCCCCGGTCCTGGTGGCCCCGAGCCAGATCATCGGCGGCGCCAACAACTGGCGGACGCTGGTGGACGGCGTGTCGCTCGACTACCAGGGCATCCGCGACTGGACGGTCTCGTCGGGCCGGTTCTTTGACCAGGGCGATCTGCAGGCCAACCGCAAGGTGGCGGTGATCGGCAAGACGGTGTCGGACAACCTCTTCCCGGGGCAGGACGCGGTGGGGGCGCAGATCCGCATCCGCAACGAGCCGTTCCAGGTGATCGGGGTGCTGTCGCCGAAGGGGCAGACGGCGGAGGGCACGGACCAGGACGACCTGATCCTCGCGCCGTACACCACGGTGCACACGCGGCTCGCGGGCGGGTTCAGCTTCCTCCCGCAGATCCTGGCCAGCACGGCCAACAAGGAGGATCTCCCGGCGGCGGAGCAGGAGATCACGCAGATCCTGCGTGGCTCGCACAAGCTGCCGAGCTACGCCGACAACGACTTCACCGTCCGGAACCAGGACGACCTGGCGGAGGCCGCGCAGGGCACGACGAACGTGATGACGATGCTCCTCGCGGCGATCGCGAGCATCTCGCTGCTCGTGGGCGGGATCGGGATCATGAACATCATGCTGGTGTCGGTCACGGAACGGACGCGGGAGATCGGGATCCGCATGGCCATCGGGGCGCGTGGCGGCGACGTGCTGACGCAGTTCCTGGTGGAGAGCATCGTGATGAGCCTGATCGGGGGGGCGATCGGCGTCGGCATCGGCTTCGCGGGCGCCGCGATCCTCTCCAAGGCGACGGGATGGCAGACGGCGATCGCGCCGCAGATGGTGTTCGTCGCCCTCGGCTTCTCCGCCGCCGTCGGCATCTTCTTCGGCTTCTATCCGGCGCGCAAGGCCGCGGCGCTGGATCCGATCCAGGCGCTCCGCTACGAGTAGGGGCGCGGAAGGGCGCAGGGGCATGAAACGGTTCCTCTCCGTCGTGGTGATGACGTGCGCCGCCGGCGGCGCGGCCGCCGCCGTTGCACTGCACGGCCGGGCCGCGCACGGGACGACGTACCGCACGGTAGCGGTGGAGCGCGGCGCCATCGCCGCCACGGTCAGCTCGACGGGGACGCTGGGCGCGGTGAGCACGGTGCAGGTGGGCACGCAGGTATCCGGACAGATCGCCGAGCTCAAGGCGGATTTCAACTCCCGCGTGAGCCGGGGCGAGCTGATCGCGCGGCTCGACTCGACCTTGCTCTGGCTCGAGGTCCGCCAGGTGGAGGCGGTCGTGCGGCAGGCCCGGGCCGACTCGGTCGTGAAGCAATTCGCCCTCGACCAGGCGCAGCCCCTCTTCGAGGCCGGCCTGATGTCGCGCGCCGACTACGTCACGGCCCACGCGGCCAACGAGGCGGCGCAGGCCGCCCTCACCTCGGCGGAGGTGAGCCTGGCCAAGGCGCGGCAGAGCCTCAGCTACGTCTACATCTACGCCCCCATCGGGGGCACCGTGATCGAGCGGAACGTGGACGTCGGCCAGACGGTGGCGGCGAGCTTCTCCGCGCCACAGCTCTTCCTCATCGCCGCCGACCTCAGGGAGATGCAGATCCTCGTGTCGGTCGACGAGGCGGACATCGGCGCGATCCGGGTCGGGCAGCCGGTGAGCTTCACCGTGGAGGCGTACCCGAACCGGACCTTCACCGGCACGGTGCGGCAGGTCCGGCTGAAGTCCGCGACGTCCAACAACGTGGTCAGCTACACGGCGGTGGTGGGGGTCGCCAATCCCGATCTCGCGCTCCTGCCAGGGATGACGGCGACGGTCGCCTTCGAGGTGGCCAGGGTGACGGACGTGCTGAAGGTCTCGAACGCGGCGCTGCGCTTCCAGGCCCCCGCCGCGCTGGTCGCGGAGTGGCGGGCGGCGCATCCGGAGCCGCTCGCGGCGGCGTCCGCGGGCCTGTCGGACTCGATGGCCCGGCTGTGGGTCCTCGACGCCGGCGGGCGGCCCGGCATCCTCACGGTGCGCACCGGCCTGAGCGACGGCGTGAGCACGGCGATCTCGGGCACCGGCGTCGTCGCGGGGCTGCGCGTCATCGCCGGCGCGGGCTCGAACGGCGCCGCGGCTGCGACCGGGGCGGCGAGCCCGTTCCAGAGCACCCGCTCGAGCGGCAACGGCGGCCCGCCGCCGCCCGGAGGCGTGTGAGATGCCGGACGGCGGCGGCACGCCGGCGACGGCCACGGCCGCGGCCCCGCCCGCGCCCGAGGCGGCGGGCTCGCGGGCTCCGGGGGGGCGGATATATTCGCGCGGTGATGCGACCCGGGACGCTGCCGTTGCGCGGATGCCGTGGCCCATGAAGGCGCCGCTCGGCCGCTGGGTGCGGTGGGGATGGCTCGCCACCACGGTGGCGCTCGGCGCGGCGCTCGTGGCGACGGCGTGGGTGGGGCGGCAGCGGGCGGTGGCGGCCGCCACGACCTTGAACCGCGGGCAGAGCCTGGTGCTCTTCGAGTCCATCCGCCAGCAGGCGCGGGCCCTGTCGGAGCCGCCGGAGCCGGCGCAGCTCGACACGATCCTGCGGCAGCACCAGGCGGCGGGCCTCAGCTACCTCGCCTTCTTCGACTCTTCGGGCTCGCCCGTCGCGCAGGCGGGCAAGCCGGCCGTGCCGATTCGCTCGCCGGTGCGCCGCCCGCCCGGGCCGCCGGTCCTGGAGACGATCGGGGACCGCGTGCGGCTGTGGGGGTATGCCGGACTGGCGCCGCCGCCGCCCGAGTCCGGCCAGGCGGCGGGCGGATCCCGGCCGGCGGGGGCCGCGCGGCCGCGACGCCTCACCTTCGTGATGGAATTCGAGCCGCTGGTGGCCGAGCGCCTGGCCGGCGAGGCGACCAGCACGTTCGCGCTCTCCGTGCTGATGGCGGCGGCGCTGCTGGCCGCGGCGGTGGGATTCTGGCGGCTCTCGATCCGCCAGGAGCAGATCGAGCACCGGCTCGAGGAGCAGCGCCGCCTCGGTGCGCTCGGCGAGATGTCGGCGGTGCTCGCGCACGAGCTCCGCAATCCGCTCGCCTCGCTCAAGGGGAACGCGCAGCTCCTGGCCGAGCGCCTCGGCAGCCGCAGCCCGGACCGCGGCAAGGCGGACCTGGTGGTCACCGAGGCGCGGCGGCTCGAGGCGCTGACCAGCGACCTGCTGGACTTCGCGCGCAGCGGGCCGATGGACCTCAGGCCCACGGACCCCGCGGCGCTGCTGGCCGCGTGCGTGGACGAGGTGGGCCGCGACGCCTTCGAGGTGCGCGCGGAGGGGACGCCCCACCAGTGGCCGCTCGACGAGCGGCGGATCCGCCAGGCCCTGACCAACGTGCTCCGCAACGCGCGCCAGGCGACGCCCGAGGGCACGCGGCCCGAGGTCGCGGCCGGCCGCAGCGACGGTTCCCTGGTGTTCACCGTGCGCGACTTCGGAGCGGGCATCCCGCCGGGCGACGAGCGGAAGATCTTCTCGCCCTTCTACACGACCCGGGTCTCGGGCACCGGGCTCGGCCTCGCCGTGGCGCAGCGGGTGGTGGAGCTGCACGGCGGCACGATCGTCGCCGCCAACCATCCCGACGGGGGCGCCGTGTTCCGCATCACGCTCCCCGGCGGGTGAGGCGGCCGATGGCGCGCATCCTGGTGGCGGACGACGAGCGGGGCGTGCGCGGCTTCATCGCCGAGGCGCTGGAGGACGACGGCCACGCCGTCGTGCAGGCCGCCGACGGAGGCGAGGCCGCGGGCCGCCTGGCGCGCGAGGGCTTCGACCTGCTCATCACCGACCTCCGGATGCCGCGGCTCGACGGGATGGCGTTGCTGAGGCAGATGCGCGCCGACCAGCCCGAGCTGGAGGTCATCGTGCTCACCGCCTTCGGCACCGTGGACACGGCCGTCGAGGCGATGAAGCTCGGCGCGTTCGACTACCTCCAGAAGCCGATCGGCGGCCCGGCCGAGCTCCGGCTGCTGGCCCGGCGGGCGCTCGAGCACCGCGCCCTCCTCGCGGCGCGGGACCGGGCCACCCGCGACGCCCCCGAGCTGCCGCCGCTCTCCTACGGGGATCCGGCGATGGAGCCGGTGGTGGACGCGCTGCGCAAGGTCGCGCCCACCAACTCCACGGTGCTCCTGATGGGCGAGAGCGGCACCGGCAAGGAGGTCGCGGCCCGCACGCTGCACGCCTGGAGCCCGCGCGCCGGCGGTCCGTTCGTGGCCGTGAACTGCGCCGCCATTCCGGAAACCCTGCTCGAGAGCGAGCTGTTCGGCCACGAGAAGGGCGCCTTCACGGGCGCGGTGAGCGCGCGCCGCGGGCGCATCGAGCTCGCGGACGGCGGCACCTTCTTCCTCGACGAGATCGGGGAGATGCCGCTCGCGGTGCAGGCGAAGCTGCTGCGGGTGCTCGAGGACCGCCGCTTCGAGCGGGTGGGCGGGACGCGCACCATCGAGGCCGACGTGCGCTGGGTGGCCGCGACCAACCGCGGCGTGGACGCCCTGCGCGCGGCCGGCACGCTGCGCGAGGACCTGTACCACCGTCTCGCGGTGTTCCCGGTCCGGCTGCCGCCGCTGCGGGAGCGACCGCGCGACATCGTGCCCCTGGCCGAGCGGTTGCTGGCCAGGAGCGGCGCGGCCATCGGCCGGCCGCACCTGGTGCTGTCCGCCGGGGCGCAGCGGCGCATCGTCGCCGCCCCGTGGCCGGGCAACGTCCGCGAGCTGGCGAACGTGCTCGAGCGGGCGGCCATCCTGGGCGACGGCGGCGAGATCCGGGAGGAGCATCTGGAGCTGGGCGAGAGCGTGCACCCGGGCGCCGCGGGCGGCAACGGGGCGGTCACGCTGGACGAGATCGAGCGTGCTGCGATCGAGCGCGCGCTGGCAGCGGTGGGCGGGAACCGCCGCGCGGCGGCCGACCGGCTCGGCATCGGGCTCAGGACGCTGTACGACAAGCTGAAGAAGTACCGGGCCGGGGTCAGCGAGGCGTAGTCAGCGGGCCGTGCGGCTGCCGGACGGGCCGGACCGATGCGGATCGCGATCGGTCCCCGGCGGCCGGAAGGCGTAGAGCGTTCTCCCCGTCTGCCGCCATACCCGTTTGCCGCCATGCCCATCGACGCGGGCCGTGCAACCCTCCGGGCCGCCTTCCCGTCTAACCACGAGTGATCCGTCCCCGAGCCGCAGGAGAGCGACGATGACGCGCGCGCGTGTTCCGCACCCTCACGGCGGCAGCGGGGAGCGCTGGCGCGGCGCCCGAGCCGGTGGCCGGCTCGAGGAGGTGGCGGCCGACCTGCGCTTCGCGTTGCGCGCCCTGCGTCGCAATCCCGGGTTCGCGGCGGCGGTCGTCGCCGTGCTCGGGCTGGGGATCGGCGCCAGCGCCTCGGTGTACCGGGTCGCGGACGCCCTGTTGCTGTCCGACCTGCCGTATCCGGACGCCGCTCGGCTGGTGCAGATCGTCGAGCGGAACTCGCCGACCAACGTCTGGGCGCTGTCCACGGCGGACTACCGGGCGATCGGTGACCAGCAGCGGAGCTTCGACGCGTTCGGCGTGGTGCAGCGGGGCGACGCGGCCCTGTCGGGCGCGGGCGCTCCCGAGCGGATCAAGGTCGGTCGCGCCACGGCGGGGTTCTTCGCGGCGCTCGGCGTGCGGCCGGAGGTCGGCCGGCTCCTCGCGGCGCGCGACGAGACGCCCGGGGCGCCGGCCGTCGTGGTCGTCTCGCACCGGTTCGCGGACCGTGCATTCGGTGGCGGGTCCGCCGCGATCGGTCGCGCCGTGAGCATCGACGGCGTCAGCCACGCGGTGATCGGCGTCCTGCCCCCGGGCGTGGACGAGCTGGCGGGCGTCCCGGCCGCGGCCTGGCCGGCGCTTCAGCCGCGGCCGCCGACGCGGCGCGGGCCGTTCTGGCTGCGCGGCGTCGCCCGGCTGCGCGCGGGCCTCACGCGGGAGGACGCGCGGCGCGACCTGGCGGCCATCAGCCGCCGGATGCTGCCGCTGTACGGGGACTGGCACGACAGCACGGCGCAGCTCACGCCGGTCCCGCTGCGCGAGGCCATCGTCGGCAAGGCTGACCAGCCGGTGACGCTGGTGGCACTGGCCGTGACGCTGGTGTTGCTGGCGGCGGTGGCCAACGTGGCCACGCTGCTGCTGGTGCGGGCGACGGCGCGCCGGCAGGAGCTGTGGGTCCGCGCCGCGCTCGGCGCGTCGCGCCGTCGCCTGGCCCGCCTGGTGGCCACCGAGGGCGCGCTGCTCGCGGCGCTGTCCGCCCTCGTGGGGCTGGGCGTAGCCGCCGCGGCCCTGCGCGGCGTCGGCGCGGTGGCGCCGAACCTCCCCTTGCTCGCCGAGGTCGCGTTCGACACGCGTCTGGTCGCCCTGATCGCGATCGCGACGCTGGTGAGCGGCGCGCTGGTGACCATCCCGCCGGTGCTCGCGGTGGTCGGCGGCGGCGTCGCGGGCGCGGCCCCGGCCCAGAGCGTGCGGTCGGGCACGAGCCGGCCGACCAACCTGATGCGCGGGGCGCTGGTGGCCGCCGAGTTCGCGCTCGCCCTGCCGCTGCTGCTGGGGGCGGGGCTGCTGCTCAACAGCTTCCTGCGGCTCGAGCGCGTGAATCCGGGCTTCGATCCGGCCGGCCTGCTGGGCGTCGGCGTGGCCCTGCCCGCGGCGCGCTACCCGGACTACGCCGGCGCACAGGCCTTCTTCCGCAGGCTGGAGCAGCAGGCGGCCCGGGTGCCGGGCGTCGAGGCCGTGGGGCTCACGGACGCGCTGCCTCCGGACAACGGGGGCGGAACCAACAACTTCAACCTGGTGGATCGGCCGGTGCCGGCGGGGGTGGCCGAGCCGGTGGCCCCGTGGATGGCGGCGACCGCGAGCTACTTCCGGACGCTGGGCGTGCCGTTGCTCGACGGCCGGCTGTTCACGGACGGCGACTCCGGGAGCGCGCCTCCGGTCGTCGTCGTGAGCCGGTCGTGGGCCGAGCACTACTATCCACGCGAGTCCGCGGTCGGCAAGCAGCTGGTCTCGGGAGGCTGCTACGCCTGTCCACGCACCACGATCGTCGGCGTCGTGGGCGACGTGAAGTACGCCGGGATGGCGGGCTCCGGCGAGGCGGTCTACGATCCCCTGACGCAGAGCAACGGCCGGGCCGTGGACCTCGTGGTCCGCACGGCGGCGCGGCCGGGCACGATCTTCCGGACCCTGCGGGAGTCGGTCGGCGCCCTCGACCCCGAGCTGCCGGTGACCGAAACGACGCTCCGGGGCCGCCTCGAGGCGTCGCTCGCCGAGCCGAAGCGCTGGACGGGCGTGCTGGGCGGCTTCGCGGCGGCGGCCGCACTCCTCGCCGCGCTCGGCATCTTCGGGCTGATGTCGTACGTGGTCCGGCAGCGCCGCCGGGAGATTGGCGTCCGGCTCGCGCTGGGCGCGGCGCCGGCGTCGCTGACCCGGCTCGTCGTGGGGCGCGGGATGGCCTACGTCGCGGCGGGGACGGCGATCGGCCTGGGGCTCTCGCTGCTCGAGGGCCGGTGGCTCCGGTCGCTCCTGTTCGGCGTCGGCGCGATGGACCCCGCGACCGTGGTCGCCGCGGCGGCCGTGCTCGTGGCGCTGGCGCTGGTGGCCTGCTGGGTGCCCGGGCTGCGGGCCGCCCGGGTCAGCCCGGTCGAGGTGCTGCGCGAATAGCGCCGGCTCGCGTCAGCCCCGGAAGTACAGGTACACGCACACGATCAGCACCACCACCAGCGCCGATGCGAACACGTCGCGCCAGTCCCAGCTGGAGCGGGACTCCTGCCGGTGCTCGTCGGTGATCGTGGCGAAGGTCAGGCCGGTGAGCCGCTCGGTGGCCGGCGCGGCGGTCGAGTAGCTCACCCCGACCATCACCACGACCGACACCACGAACACGAGCAGGCTGTAGTACTGGAAGTAGATGTTGTTCACCACCCACAGGAACGAGCCCTGGGTGTAGCCGTTCTCGTAGCCGGCGAGGTGCAGCGCGACCGGCGTGTCCACGAGCAGCCGGAACGTGCCGAGCAGGAATCCCACCACCAGCGCCGAGATGCACCCCTTGGTGTTGAGGCGCTTGTTGAAGATGCCGAAGAAGAACACGGTGAAGATGGGCGGCGCGAGGTAGCCCTGCACGCTCTGGAGGTACTCGTACAGTCCGCGCGCGCCCTCGATCACCGGGATCCACAGCAGGGCCACCAGCACCATCACCGCCGTGGCGACGCGGCCCATCCAGACCAGCTCGTGCTGGGAGGAGTTGGGCCGGAGCTTCTGGTAGAGGTCCATCGTGAACAGGGTGCTCGACGCGTTGAACGCGCCGGCCATCGAGCTCATCAGTGCGGCGATGAGGCCCGCCACGACGATCCCGCGGATGCCGACCGGCAGGACCGACATCACCAGCATCGGGTAGGCGGACTGGGCGATCATCGGGATCGCCTTCCCGTCGGGCCCGACCATCGTGGCGAGCGCCGCGATCTTGCCGGACCTGGCGAGCGCGAACGAGATCATCCCGGGGATGATGAAGATGAACACCGGCAGCAGCTTGATGTAGCTGGCGAAGATGGAGCCGCGGCGCGCGGTCTTCTCGTCGGGCGCGCCGAGGGCCCGCTGCACGATGTACTGGTCGGTGCACCAGTACCACAGCCCGATGATGGGGGCGCAGAACAGCATCCCCAGCCACGGGTAGTTGGTGTTGAAGTACCAGGCCTGCCGGCCCGCTTCCTTGACCGGCGCCCAGGTGGACGCCAGGCCGTGCGGGATCAGCGGCTTCCACAGGTTGAACAGGTCGGGATCGAGAGCCGAGCGGAACGCGTGCCAGCCGCCGATCTTGATCAGCCCGAAGATCGTCAGCAGGGCGGAGCCGAAGACCAGCACGAAGGTCTGCATGGCCTCGGTGTACGCCACCGCCCGCATCCCGCCCAGCACCGTGTAGACGCCGGTGAGGAGCACGATCAGCACCGACCCGATCCAGAACGCGTTCCAGTCGTGCCCGAGGAGGGTGACGTGCAGCTCCGGCAGCAGGGCGCGGAACACCACGCCGCCGGCGAAGATGCTGACCGCGAACTTGGTGAGCACGTGCGTCAGCAGCGACGTGATCGAGAGGATGACCCGCGAGGAGGGCGAGAAGCGCCGCTCCAGGAACTCGGGCATCGTGAACACGCGGGAGCGCATGTAGAAGGGGACGAACAGCCAGCCGAGGACCAGGATCGCCCAGGCGTGCAGCTCGTAGTGGGCCAGGGCCACGCCGCTGGTGGCGCCCGAGCCGGCGAGCCCCACCAGGTGCTCCGAGCCGATGTTGGAGGCGAAGATCGAGGCCCCGACGATGAACCAGCCCAGGTTGCGGTTCGCCAGGAAGTAGTCGTCGGCCGTGTCCTTGCCGCGCTTGAACACCCACCAGGCGAGGCCGAGGATCACCATGAAGTAGGCCAGCACCACCAGCCAGTCGAGCGCTTGCATGCCGTCCCCTTGGGCGCGAGGGAGAAAAGCTCCTTGAGACTACATGCGGGCGCGCCCGCGTCAATCCGCCGGCGCTTGCGGAGCCGCGCGCCGCCGCGCCACCTTAGGGCCACTGCGGGAGGAGGACCCGATGCCGCGCTTCACGGCAGACCAGATCAAGCTCGCCCTCGCCACCCGGACGCCGATGGGCCGGGCCGAGGCACTGACCTTTCTCAAGGCGATGGACATCCGGATGAGCGTCGGCCACTGGTCGGCCGGCGACTTCGTGGACCGCTTCGCGCCGCCGGGCTACAACTCCGACGACCCGAAGTTCAGGAACGACTTCGAGGGGCAGTGTCGCCGGACCAAGGCCGCGGGAATCGACGCCATCGAGATCCACCAGCACGTGTTCGAGAAGTCCCTGAACGGCGACCTGGATCCCGCGGCCATCGAGCGGGCGAAGGGCGGCTTCCTCGCCGAGCTGGGGATGACGGTGCCCGCGTGCAACATCAACACCTGGACCAACCCGCGCTTCAAGCTCGGCGGGCCCTGCAACCCCAGGCCCGAGCTGCGGCGCGCCGCGCTCGAGGAGATCCTCAAGGCGGTCGAGATCTGCAAGGCGCTCAAGATCCCGGTGCTGAGCGTGTGGCCGGGCTCCGACGGCGCGGACTACCACTTCCAGATCGACTACCGGCAGTCGCTCGAGTGGTTCACCGAGGCCCTGGTGGCGGTGAACAAGGAATGCGTGAAGGCCGGGGTGAAGCTCGCGATCGAGCCGAAGCCGTACGAGCCGCGCGAGCTGTTCATGATCGTCCCCACCGCGGCGAGCGCGATCCTGGTGGCGCAGCGGGTGAACGACACCTGCGGCGGCACGAACTGCGGCCTCACGGTGGACTACGGCCACCAGAAGATGGAAGGCACCACCGCGTCCACCGCGTGCGACCTCGCGGCGTACGCCGGGGTCCCGATCCACAAGTTCGACGTCAACGACGCGCGCCAGGGCCGCAACGACCAGGACCTGATGTTCGGCACGATCTCGGTGCCCGAGGCGGTCGAGTACCTGTACACCACCTTCGTGCGCGACTTCCGCGGCTGGTACAGCCAGGACCAGTTCACCTACCGCGACGACCCGACGCGGGCGATGGAGCGCAGCCTGGTGAACTTCGCCCACCTCGCGCTGAAGGCGGTGCGGCTGTATGCGCGTCAGGACGACATCGCCAGGGCGCGCGCGGCGGGCACCGGCCCGGACGTGCTCGACGTGGTGAGCCCGGTCCTGCTCGGCTGAGCCGCCGTGGCCCCCGCGTTCACGATCGGGGTCGACTTCGGCACCAACTCGGTGCGGGCCGTCGTGGTGGACTGCGCCGACGGCCGGACGGTGGGGACGGCGGTGGCGGACTACCGGTCGGGCGAGCGCGGCGTGCTGCTGGACGCGCGCGAGCCGCACCTGGCGCGCCAGCATCCCGGAGACTACCTGGACGGGCTCCGCGCGTCGGTGCGCGGCGCCCTCGCCGAGGCCGGGGCGGACCCGCGGAGCGGCTGCTCGCCCGGCCGCGTGATCGCGATCGGGACCGACACCACCGGCTCGACGCCGCTGCCGGTGGACGCGGCCAACCGGCCGCTCGCCCTCGACCCGCGGTGGCGGGACCACCTCGCGGCGCAGGCGTGGCTGTGGAAGGACCACACCGGCGCCGCGGAAGCCGAGGCCATCACGGCCACCGCGGCCCGGCACGCGCCGGAGTACCTCGCGCCGATCGGCGGCCGCTATTCGTCCGAGTGGTTCTGGTCGAAGATCTGGCGCTGCCTCAAGGTGGCGCCCGAGGTGTTCGACGCCGCCGCGAGCTGGGTGGAGCTGGCCGATTTCGTGCCCGCGGTCCTGGCCGGCGTGACGGAGCCCGCCGCGATCCAGCGCTGCGTGTGCGCGGCGGGGCACAAGGCGATGTACGCGGACGCCTGGGGCGGCCTCCCGTCGGCGGAGTTCCTGGCGCGGCTCGATCCGCGGCTCGGGGAGCTGCGCGGTCGCCTCTACGCGAGAGCGTGGCCGGCCGACCGCCCGGCGGGACGGTTGTGCGCCGAGTGGGCCGGCGCGCTCGGCCTGCGGGCCGGCATCCCCGTGGCGATGGGCGGGTTCGACGCCCACTACGGCGCCGTCGGCGCGGGGGTGGCGGCGGGCACGCTGGTCAAGATCATCGGCACCTCGACCTGCGACGTCGCCGTCGCCGCGGCCGAGGAGCGGCTCGCCGACATCCCGGGCATCTGCGGCATCGTGCCCGGCTCGGTGATGCCGGGCTACTACGGCATCGAGGCGGGCCAGTCCGCCGTCGGGGACCTGCTCGGCTGGTGGGGCGAGCTGGCGGCGGGCGGGAGCGAGGACGTGCACGCGCGGCTCACGTCCGGCGCCGCCCGCCTCCGGCCGGGCGAGTCCGGGCTCCTGGCGCTGGACTGGAACAACGGCAACCGTACGATCCTCGTCGACCAGCGGCTCACCGGGCTGCTGGTCGGCCAGACCCTGCATACCTCGCCCGCGGAGGTGTACCGCGCGCTGATCGAGGCGACCGCGTTCGGCGCGCGGACGATCGTGGAGCGACTGACCGCGTACCGGGTCCCGATCGAGCGGGTGGTGTGCTGCGGCGGCATCGCGGAGAAGAACGCTCTGTTCATGCAGGTGTACGCCGACGTGCTGGGCCGCCCGATGCTCGTCGCCGGCTCGCCGCAGACGCCGGCGCTGGGCGCGGCGATCGCGGGCGCCGTGGCGGCGGGCGCCGCCGCCGGCGGGTACGACCGGTTCGAGGACGCGCAGCGGCACATGACGTCGCTGAAGGACCAGCGGTTCGCGCCCGACGGCGGTGCCCACCGGGTCTACGGCGAGCTGTACGAGCTGTACCGCCAGCTGCACGACGCCTTCGGCGGCGTCGCCGGCGCGGGGGCGGACTTCGGCGGACTGATGAAGCGGCTGCTCGCGCTGCGGGAGGAGTCACGATGAGCGAGGTCGCCCCGAAGCTGCGGGAGATGGTGTGCCGCGCCAACCTCGAGCTGTTCGAGTGCGGCCTGGCGCTCGGGACGTTCGGGAACGTCTCCGGCGTGGACCGGCAGGACGGCATCATGGTGATCAAGCCCAGCGGCGTCCCGTACGCGGAGCTGACGCCGGATCGCATGGTCCCGGTCTCGCTCGGCACCGGCGCGGTGCTCGAGGGCGAGCTCCGTCCCTCCTCGGACACGCCGACCCACCTCGAGCTGTACCGCGCGTTCCGCTGCGGCGGCGTCGCCCACTCGCACTCCGAGGTGGCCACCGCGTTCGCCCAGGCGCGGCTTCCGATCCGCTGCCTCGGCACCACCCACGCGGACTACTTCCGCGGCGACGTCCCCGTGACGCGCGCCTTGACGCGCGCGGAGGTGGCCACGGACTACGAGCGCCACACCGGCCTGGTGATCGTCGAGGCCTTCGGCGGCAGCCCCCGCGCGGCCGAGGAGATCCCCGCGGTGCTGGTGGCCAGCCACGGCCCCTTCACCTGGGGCGCGGATCCCTTCGCCGCGGTCGAGCACGCCCGGGTGCTCGAGGTCCTGGCGCGGATGGAGCGGACGGCGCGGCTCCTGGCGGCGGATCTCTCCGGCCCCGAGCCGTACCTGGTGGACAAGCACTATCTCCGCAAGCACGGCAAGGACGCCTACTACGGGCAGCAGTGAGGCGGCGCTTCCGCGGGCCGTGCTGTGGGACATGGACGGCACGCTGGTGGACTCGCGCGCGCACCACTGGCGCTCCTGGCAGGAGGCGCTGGCGGCCGGCGGGGTGACGGTATCCGAGGCGCAGTTTCGCGCCACGTTCGGCCAGCGCAACGACCGGATCCTGCGCGCCTGGCTGGGCGAGGGCGCGACGCCCGAGCGGATCCGCAGCATCGGCGACGCGAAGGAGGAGACCTACCGCCGACTCGTGGTCGCGCAGGGCCTCTCACCTCTCACCGGGGTCAGGGACTGGGTTCAGCGGCTGGCGGCGGCGGGATGGCGGCAGGCCATCGCCTCGTCGGCGCCGCGGCTCAACGTCGAGGTGGTGCTGCGGGTGATCGGCCTGGAGCGCTGCTTCGGCGCGCTGGTCTCCGCCGAGGACGTCCGCCACGGCAAGCCGGACCCCGAGGTGTTCCTCACTGCGGCGCAGCGGCTCGGCGTGCCGGCGGCGCGCCGCGTGGTGGTGGAGGACGCGGAGCACGGCATCGAGGCCGCGCGTCGCGGCGGGATGCGGGCGATCGGCGTGGGCGGCGTCGCCGGTGGCGAGGTGAGCGTCGGCTCGCTGACGGAGCTGGTGCTCGACACCTTCGATCGGTTGGTGGCCTGAGTACGGGGTTTGGGCATTGGGGTTTGGGGATTGGGGAGTTCTCAGACCGCGGTCTTCAGACTTCCGGCTCCCCAAACCCCAACCCCCAATCCCCAACCCCCTGCCTCATGTCCCGAACCTGGCCCGGAACCCTGCGATCAGCGGGCCAGGATCCGGCCCCTTGCCCAGTGCGTCCGCCTCGCACGCCGCGTACACGTCCTTGAGCGCGGCATAGACCGGAACGCTGGCCGGGGCCGGGCGCACTCCCGGCTCTTCGGGCTCGACGAATCCCGCGGCCACCTCGCCCCACGGCAGCCGCCGTCCACGCGCCAGCTCGTCGGCGTGCCAGGCGCGCAGCGCGGCGCCGAGGCAGGCGGAGTTGCCCACCTTGAGCCGCCGCACCCGCGCGCCGAACACGTCCGCCATGACCTGCAGGATCTCCCGGTTGGCAGCCGCGCCGCCGGTGGCGCGGATCTCCTGCACGCGCACGCCCATCCAGCTCGAGTGGGTCGCCAGGGCCATCATCTGCGCCTCGACCACCGCGCGCACCTCTCCGGCCGCGTCCGCGGGATCCAGGCCGTAGCGCCGGACGCCGGGCGTGAGCACGGTCGGCGTGATCTCCGCCTCGAACCACGGCAGCATCAGGGCCCCGCCGTTGCCCGGCCGCGTCTCGCGCAGCGCGCGGGAGAAGCCCGCCCAGTCGAGCCGCGCCCGGTCGCGGACGCGCTCCCTGGCGAGCGAGCCGTTCTTGAAGCACAGCAGCGCCATGTAGCCCTCGGTCGGCGCGCCGAACACGCTCGCCGCCAGGGACGGGTCGGTGCGCGCCTCCCGCATCGTCCCGAACAGCGTGTCGCTGGTGCCGAGCGAGATCGCGACCTCGCCCTCGCCGGCGAGCCCGACGCCGACCAGGCTGCAGGGATTGTCGCCGGACCACGCCACCACCTGCGCGGAAGGAAAGCCGTGGCGCCGGCACCAGTAGTCGGCCAGCGGCCCGACGATCGACCAGGACGGAGCGAGCGGCGGGAGCCTGGGCGCCAGGTCCGGAGCGGTCGCGTCCAGCGCCGCGGGCGCCCACTGCTTCCGCGCCAGGTCCATCAGGGTCATTCCCGCGCCGTCGCCCGGATCGATCGGGGCGTGCCGGCCCGCCAGCAGCGACGCGCCGTACGAGCTCACGAGGTGGATCATCGCCGTGCGCGTGTACCCGGCCGGGTCGTACTCGTAGAACTTCCGGATCTGCGGTCCCGTGAAGCGCTCGAACGCGATGGAGCCCGTCAGGCGCGACACCGCCTCCGCGCCGCCGAGCGCCCGCGTGATCTGCTCGCACTGCCGCGCGGTGCTGGAGTCCATCCAGATCGGGGAGGCCTTGCGCGTGAAGACACCGGCGAGCTGCTCGACCAGCGGCCGCCCCGGGTCCAGCGCGGCCAGCACGGTCCGGGCGTGGCCGTTGAGGTAAACGCTGCCGTGCTGCTGGCCGGAGCCCGAAACAGCGCGGACCCGCGAGAGGTCGAGTCCGCTCCCGGCGATGACGCCCATCATCCGGTCGAGCGCCTCGGCCCACATCAGCGGCGAGGAGGTCGCGACGAGCGGGTCCTCGCGCGGGAGCACGCCGTGGGTGGTGCCGTAGGCCGGGAAATCGGCGTCGTAGTTGAGGGAGCGCTCGAAGACAACCTCGCGCCGCGACCCTTCGACTTCGATCGCGATCGCCGTGAGGCCCTGGGTGCTGAGGTCGAAGCCGACGTAGATGGCCATGGGCGCAAACGTCGTCGCGCGGCGGCGCGCCCGCAAGCGCGGGCGCGCCGGGACTGCCGCGATGCTACGGCCGGGCCGTCATGACGACCAGGTCGTCGATCCAGGCGCGCTGCGCCACGGGCGAGCCGTCGCCGATGTAGGGGCCCATCATGAACTGCTGGAACTGCATCGTGGGATGGGCGCCGGTGCGGAACAGCACGTTGTGCTTGTCGATCACGAGCGTGCTGTCGATCCAGTACTGCGCGACGCCGTCCAGCTGCCCGATGCCGTTCACGATCGAGTTCATCTGGAAGTAGGCCTCGACCATGTGCCAGTCGCCCTTGTACCCCGGCCCCGGGTTGGGCTTGAACACCGGCTGGGCGCTCTTCCAGGTCTTGCCGTTGTCGTAGGCCGTGCCGTTGACGTAGCAGATGACCTGCACGTCCGCCGTGCTGTCGGGCGTCCCGTTGCACCCGGACACGGCGCGGCTCTCCGTCACGCCGACCAGGTTCACGCCGATCTTCGATTGGTCGATGTTCTTGCCGTCCTGGGTCTGGAGGATGGCGTAGCCGCCGTTCTGGTAGTTGTGCTCGATGTAGGCCGTCAGGTAGTTGAAGGCCGGCCCGTCGTAGTCGCCGTCCAGGTTGCTGAGGATGTAGAACTCGTGCGGATGGTACGGCTGCCCCGACCCGACCCAGTTCGAGTCGTACTTCACCCAGTAGCGCACGTACACCGTGCTCGACGGCGTGAACTTGTGGCGGGCGGCGGTCGGCGGGTTGGGCGTGGTGCCGCCCTGCGCGAAGCTGATCTGCAGCGACGCCGTGCTCCCCGGCGCGTGCTGCGCGGTCGTGATCGCGCTGGCGCTGACGCCGCTGGCGGTCGGCGTGTCGTACCACCCGCGGGAGGCGAGGTTCGCGTCGTCGAAGTCCTCCTGGAACAGCGTGGTCGCGCCCCCGCCCCCGCCCCCGCCGCCGCCCGTCGCCGTCGCCGTGAACGTGACGGGATTGCCCGCGATCCCCGAGCCGGTGACGGCCGCCGTCAGCGTGTTGGTGCCCGCGCTTCCTAGCGTCCAGCTGCCGACCTTGGCGATGCCGCTGGCGTTCGTCGTCTGGCTCCCGCCGCTGATCGTGCCGCCGCCGGACGCGACGGTGAACGTCACCGTGACCCCCGGCTTCGGGTTGCCGAGCGCGTCCCTCACCACCACCGCCGGCGCGGTCGCCACCGGAGCGCCGGCCGCGGCGGTCTGGCTGTCGCCCGCCTGCTGCGCCACGCTCGCGGGCGCCCCGGCGGCCACCGTGAACGAGCCGCTCACGCCGTTCACCAGGCCGGCCGCCGTCGCCGTCAGCGTGTAGCCCGAGGCCGCCTTGTCGATGCTGAGATCGTTGAACGAGGCCGTGCCGCCCGAGGCCGTCCGGGTCGTCGTGCCGGACAGGGTCGCGCCGGCCGACCCCGTCCCGGTCGTGATGGCGACGCCCACGCTGGTGGCGGCCCCGGACTCCGCGTTCCCGAACGAGTCCCGGACGGCGACCTGCACCGGCGGGCTGAAGGCGGTTCCCGCCGTCCCGCCCGCGGGCTGCGCGATGAAGACCAGCTTGGCGGCCGGCCCGGCGACGGCCGTCCCGTGGAACGTGAGCGGCGCCAGGCCGCTGACGGTGGCCGTGGCGCTGTTCGCGCCGACGGTGGTGCCGAGGGTCCAGGCCGTGGAGGCGGCGCCCGAGGCGTCGGTGGAGTTGGTGCGGGCGCTCGTGTGGCCGCCACCCGCGGTCACGGCCCAGGTCACGGTCACGCCGGCCACGCCGTGGCCGGCCGAATCCGCCACCTGCACGGCGAGCGGAGTGGGCAGCGGATCACCGGCGGGTCCGGTCTGCGCGTCGCCGCCGAGCTTGGTCAGGGTGGAGGAGGGCGGCGGCGCGACGGTCTTCTCGCCGGCGTTGCAGGTCGCGGTGAATGCGACGAGCGCGGCGACGACGCCCAGGACGCGGGCGTGAGAGAGGAGCGTGCGGAACATCGGGAGGCCTCCTAGCGTGCCGAAAGACCCAGAAACCGACCGGAGGGATGGAGCGACCGACCTCTGCGGTTCCGACGCGCCCGGCGGCCGAAAGGTAACGCGCGGGCGGGCCCTCGCCATAGAGGTCGGCCGGGGCCGCCGGCGCCCGTTTGCGCGCCGGCCCCCGGCCGCCTATGACCTATACCTATGGAAAGAGGAGAGCCCGAGGAGCCCATGCCCGACCCCATCTCGCGCCGCGATCTCCTGAAGGCCGCCGGCGCCGCCGCCGCCATCCCCCTGCTGGGCCGGGGGCCGGACGCCCTGCACGGCCGGCCCCCGCAGGCCCGGATCCTCCCGCTGACCTCCACGAGCGAGGTGTTCGTTCCGCCGCGCGGGGACTCGCTCCAGAAGTTCAGCTTCGACTTCCCCGAGCCGTCGGTCGAGTACGGCGGCCTGCGGTTCGGCTTCCTCGTCTTCAGCCGCGAAAACGTCTACGGCGTCAGCCCCGACCACCTCCGGGCGGAGGTCGATGGCGGCGACCTGGTCGTCACCGCCCCGGAGCTCGTCTGGGCGGGCGGTCAGGAGCGTGCCCCGGGGCGCCTGGAGGCGCGGCTGCGCACCAGCGGGGACTGGATCGAGTGGGACGTCACGGCCGCGCTGGACCAGCCCGTGAAGGCGGTCACGACCGTGCTCCGGGGCGTGCCGCGCGGGAAGATCTCGGTCGCGGGTGGCGGCGCGGTGGACGTGCACGACGACGAGGTGCTGGTCGGCTACCCGTTCGGCGCCGGCGACCTGTACGGGGGCAACACCGCGTGGAGCGCCGGCACGCCCCTGGTGATCGTGCAGGCGGGCGGCGGCGACTGCTTCTTCCTCTCGTCGCTCGACGACCAGGTGCGCGCCAAGCGCTTCTACTTCGAGCCCGGCGAGAGCGGCTACCGGGTGGAGTGCGTGTTCGAGGCGGAGGGCTGGCTCGACCGGCGCGAGGTTCGCGTGCCGACGTGGCGGGCGGGCCGCGCGGCGTCACTCGAGGCCGCCGCGCAGCCGCACTTCGACCACCTGGAGAAGGCGTATCGCATTCCGCGCTTCGCCGACCGCGCCGACGCGCCGGCCTGGCTGCACGAGACCGCGCTCGTGGTCGCGCTGCACGGCATGCACTACACCGGCTACGTGTTCAACGACTTCGCCCGGATGCTCGAGATCCTGCAGTGGGTGGCCGCGCGGATTCCGCCGCAGCGCGTGCTCGTCTTCCTGCCCGCGTGGGACGGGCGCTACTACTGGGACTACCCGGTCTACCGGCCCGCCGAGCGCCTCGGCGGCGAGCGCGGGTTCGTGCGCCTGGTGCGCGAGGGCCAGCGGCTCGGGTTCCGCTTCATGCCGATGTTCGGTGCCAATGCCGCCAACCGGCGGCAGGCGGTGTGGCCCGGGATCGCGGACGCGGCGACGAGCAAGGTCGACGGCGACCGCTTCGACCTGAACTGGGTGGACTGGGACAACGACCGTCACGAGGAGGGCTGGCTCTCGTACATGAACCTCGGCGTGGACTCGTGGCGCACCTGGCTCACCGGCCGCATCGCCGAGACGATCGAGCGCTACGGCGTGGACGCCTATTTCCTGGACATCACGGGCGGGTGGATGAACAACCCGCAGGCGGACATGCACGAGGGCTTGCGGCGCCTGGTGGCCGGCCTGCGCGAGCGCCATCCGGGCGTGCTGGCCTGCGGCGAGTTCCTCTATGACGCGCTGGCGGCCTGTCTCCCGCTCCACCAGGTGTACTGGCCGCGGCTCGCGCCGTACGTGCGCGCGTTCTCGCACCTCAGCCATCCCGCGCCCGGCCGCGGCTCCAGCGGCGTGCACGAGTCGGGCTTCGGGCGCTTCGACCCGGACAGCCTCTCCCTCGCACGGCGCGAGGGCCTCATCCCCACGCTCAGCGTGGTGGACGACACCTTCGGCGCGCACCAGCCGGAGATGGACGCGGTCGTCCGGCGGGCCGCGGCCTGGGCGGGCATCGGGGGCTGAGCCGCGACTTGACCGGCGCCGGCGCGGCCCATAGGGTGCAGGACATCCACCCCACGTGGAGCGTACCATGAGACGCAGGGACTTCCTGGCGGCGGCGGCCGCGACGGTCCCCCTGGCCCGGCTGCGCCTCGGCGCGCGGCTTGCCCCGGCGCTGCCGGCCGGCGACGCCGCCCCGGCGCCCGTCGCGCGCCCGTTCGACCTGGCGCGGGTGCGCCTCCTGCCCGGCCCGTTTCTCGACGCGATGCAGGTGAATCGGCGCTACCTGATGGGGCTCGACCCCGACCGCCTGCTGCACACCTTCCGCCTCACCGCCGGACTGCCCACCGCGGCCGTGCCGCTCGGCGGCTGGGAGGCGCCGGAGAACGAGCTGCGCGGCCACTACACCGGCCACTACCTCTCGGCGTGCGCGCTGATGTCCACGAGCCTGGGCGATGCCGACGTGAAGGCACGCGGCGACCTGATGGTGGCGGAGCTGGCGCGCTGCCAGCACGCGCTCGGCAACGGGTACCTGAGCGCGTTCCCGGAGGAGTTCTTCGACCGGCTGCGCGCGGGCCGCCCGGTATGGGCGCCGTTCTACACGCTCCACAAGATCATGGCCGGCCTGCTGGACATGCATACGCTGACGGGCAACGCGCAGGCGCTGGACGTGCTGAAGGGGATGGCGCGCTGGACCGCCGGGTGGGCGCAGCCGCTGGGCGACGAGGCGATGGCGCGCGTGCTGGAGCGCGAGTACGGCGGGATGAACGAGCTGCTGTACAACCTCACCGCCGTCACGGGCACGGCCTGGTATGCCGAGCTGGCCCACCGCTTCGATCACGAACGTGTCTTCGGCCCGCTGGCGGCGGGGCGCGACGAGCTGAAGGGCCTGCATGTCAACACCACCATTCCCAAGATCATCGGCGCCGCCCGCCGCTACGAGCTGACGGGCGAGGCACGCTACCGCGACGTGGCGGAGTATTTCTGGCGCGAGGTCTCGACCCGGCGCGCCTACTGCACCGGCGGCACCAGCAACGGCGAGGGGTGGAACACGGAGCCCGGCGTCCTGGCGGCCGAGCTGAGCAGCGACACGCAGGAGTGCTGCACCAGCTACAACATGCTGAAGCTCGCCCGCCACGTGTTCGGCTGGACCGCGGATCCCGCGGCGGCCGACTACTACGAGCGCCTGCTGTGGAACGGCGTGCTCGGCACCCAGCACCCGGCGGACGGCGAGAAGCTCTACTACGTCCCGCTGGCGAGCGGCTACTGGAAGCTGTTCGGCACGCCGCTCCACGACTTCTGGTGCTGCACCGGCACCGGCAGCGAGTCGGCGTCGAAGTTCGGCGACAGCATCTGGTTCCACGACGACGACGGCGTGTGGGTGAACCAGTTCATCGCCTCGGAGGTGGAGTGGGCCGAGAAGGGAGTGCGGCTGGTGCAGGACACGCGCTTCCCCGACGCGGCGGGCACCGCCATCACCGTGCGCGGCGCGCGGCCCGCGCGCTTCGCGCTGCGGGTGCGGGTGCCGGCGTGGACCAGGGGCGGCGGGGCCGCGCTCAACGGGAGAACGCTCGACGGCTTCGCCGCGCCCGGCGGCTACTTCGTCGTGGACCGCGTCTGGAAGGACGGCGACCGGCTCGAGGTCGCTCTGCCCATGGGGCTCCACATGCACGCGATGCCGGACGACCCGACCGTGCAGGCCGTGATGTACGGACCGCTCGTGCTGGTCGGGATGCTGGGCACCGAGGGCATCACCGACGCGAACCGCCGGGCCGAGCCCACCAGGCCGGGGAGGGTGCCGGAGTTCACCTACCAGCCGCCGCCCGTGCCGGCGCTGCGCGTGCGGTCCGACGATCCGGCGACCTGGATCGAGCGAGTGAGCGGAGGCGCGGACGGCGCCGCCTCGAGCACCCGCGCACCCTCGGGCCGCGCGGGCGAGCCGCAGCCGCTGGCGTTCCGGACCACGGGGCAGGCGCAGGACGTCACGCTCGCGCCGTTCCACTCGGTACTCGACCAGCGGTACGTCGTGTACTGGAAGGTCGAGCGGGCCGGGTAGCCGCGCCGGCGGTCGAGCCGCGGCCCCGGGGCGGGTCTGCTGCGGCCACTACGCACCTCGGTGCGTCCGGAGCACAGGTTTCGTTGCGCGAGCGCGACGGTCGGGCGACGGGCGGTCTCCGACCCTGGATCGTAATGGCCTGTCGCACAACGGATTAGCGTGGCGCGGGTCGAGGCGTGCGATCGGGCCCGCCAATTGCGAATTGATGGTCACCGGATTCACCGACGTCCCCTGAATCCGGAACTTCAGCCCCTCGGAAGGAGGCACAGCCGTCTATGGAGAGGAAGCCCTTCGTGCCACCGACGTTGAATGAGGAGGCCTCGCTGGCTGAGGTGACGCTGGTGAGCGAAACCGGCGGCGGCGGACTCCCCACCTAGCGTCGGAAGTGTAGCGTCGCGGACGCGCCAGCCCCTCGCGGGCTGGCGCGTTTGCTTTGCCCCCCGCACCCTTAGCTGATGCGCGCGGGAATCGGGGTGACGGGGGACGACGACGCGCTGGTGAGCTGGGTCGCGGCGTGGATCGACGGCATGCGCCTGGCGCCGCCGGTGCCCCTGGGCATCGAGCTGCGGGCCGTGCCGGCGCTTTCCGAAGACGAGGTGGACGAGCGGGCGCCGTTTCTGCAGCCCGGGATCGAGATCCGCAGCGGCCCGCCGCAGGGCGACGTCCGGGTCCGCTGGCTGGCCGCACCGGCGCGCGCGCGGATCGCGGGCGGCGCGCACGACGCCGTCGTCGAGGTCACGCCCGCGGCGCTGGCGGACCCGGAGCCGCTGGCGCAGAGCTTCTTCTCGGTGGTCCTGATCCTGCTGTTGCGGCGCGCCGGCTGGCACCACGTGCACGCGGCCCTCGCCCGCGACCCGCGGGGCCGCGACTGGCTGTTCGCGGGCAACGCCCAGTCGGGCAAGTCCACCACGGCGGCGCTGCTGGCCTCGTGGGGCTGGGCCGTGGGGTGCGACGACGCCGCCTTCCTGGTGCGGAGCCGGGCGAGCGTCGAGGCCGTGGCGCAGCGCGCCCCGGTCGCGTTGCGGCCCGCCGGCCGCGCGCTGCTCGGCCTCGCGGGAGGCACCGCCGCGCGCGGCGGTCGGAAGAGTGCGTTCTTCCCCGAGGATCTCGGCGGCACCTGGGCGCCGCGCGTGGAGCCTCGCATCCTGGTGTTCCCGCGGATCGAGGGCGAGCGCACCAGTGCGGCGCCGGTCCCGGCGCGGGAGGCGCTGGCGGAGCTGGTGCGCTGGTCGGCCTGGGTGGTGCTCGAGCCGGAGCTGGCGCAGGAGCATCTCGATCTGCTCACCGCGCTCGCGCGCCAGGCGCGGTGCTACCGCGTCGCCCTGGCGCCCGACCTGTTCCGCCGCCGCGACCTGCTGATGGAGCTCGTGCCATGACGCGCCGCTACCGGCGGCATCCCGAGCTGAGGCTGACGGCGCTCGAGGGCGAGGGCGTGGCCCTCCACCTCGGCACGCGGCGCTACTACACGGTGAGCGAGAGCGGCCTCGACCTGCTCGAGGCGCTCGCGACGCCGAAGACCCTGGACGAGCTGGTGGCGGTGCTCACGGCCAGGTACGAGGTGACCGAGGCGGTGGCGACCGACACGACCCGCGAGTTCGTCGAGCGCGGCGTGAAGACGGGCGTGCTGGTGGTGGAGGAGCGCCCCTGAGCGGGGACCTCCCGCCCGCCTGGCGCCTGCGTGCGCTGGCGGCCTGCGCCGCGCTTCCGCCGCTGCTGTCGGTGGTTTCGCTCGAGCGGATCGCGCGGGCGGCCGCCGCGACGCCGCGGCGCGCGAGCCCTACCGCGCCCGAGGACACCCTGCTGGCCGCCTACGTGGGCCAGCTGCTGTATCGCCTGCCGCCGCCGTGGCGCTACACCTGCCTCAAGCGCGGCGTCGTGCTCTACTGGCTGCTGCGCCGGGCCGGCCGGCCGGTGGCGCTGCACATCGGCGTGCGCAAGGACGAGGCGGGCGCGCTGGCGGCGCACGCGTGGCTGGTGAAGGACGGGGCGCCCTACCTCGAGCCGGATCCGGCGCACAGCGCGCGATTCACCGAGATCGCGCGGTTCCCATCGCCGGCGGCCGGATGATCGCGGAGGGAGCCGTGACCCTGGTGCGCACCCTCAGGCTCCGCGGGGCGCCGGACGGGGCGGACCTGCGCGCGGCCTGGAGCCGGGTGGCCGGCCGTCCGATGGCGCGCGCGCTGGCGTGGGAAGGCGGAACGCAGTGGCTGCTGCGGCGCCTCGGGGCGCTGGGCATCGAGGACGCGCTTCCCGCCGAGCTGCGCACGGCGCTCCGCGGCCGGGCGGCGGCCGAGCAGGCGCGATGCCTGCTCGTGGACGCCGAGGCGGAGGGGCTGGTGCGCTACCTGGGCGAGCGCGGCGTTCCGTGCGTGCTCATCAAGGGCACGGCGCGGCGCGCGGCGGCCTCCCGCTACCCGGGCGCCGACGCGCGCCTGACGGTGGACGTGGACGTGCTGCTGCCGGCGGAGCACGTGCAGGGGGTCTGGGACGACCTCCGGGCGCGCGGCTGGCCGTTCGCCGGCAGCCCGTCCCGCACTCCGGCGGGCCACTACCATCCGCCGCCGCTGCAGGGGCCGCACGGCGTGGGCGTGGAGCTGCACCGGTCCACGGGAGGCGCGGTCCCGGCCGCGGAGGCCTGGCTCAGGGCGAGCGGCGGCGACGAGCTGGAGTGGCACGGCGTGCGCGTCCGGGTGCCGCCCGCGACCGAGCTGCTGTGGCACGGACTCACTCACGCGCTCGTCGCCGGCGCCTCCGGCTTCCGGCTGCGCTGCTTCCTGGACGCCGCGGCCATCCTCGCCTCGGGCTTGCCGCTCGACTGGGAACGGCTCGCTGCGCGAGTCGCGACCGGCGCGGAGGTGGACCCGCGCCTGGCGCGGGCGTGGCTGCGGGCCGCCGCCGACCTGGCCGGGCCGCCGCCGGCGCCGGTGAGCGGGGACGCGCCGGAGTTCGACGTGGCCCGCGCGCTGGCGTGGAGGCTGACGGTCCTGGGCGGCCGCGGTGGCGACGGCTTCCGGGAGCGGCTGCTCGAGGAGGGGACGCGCACGGAGCTCGGCATCGCGGCCACGCCGGTGGTGGAGGGCACGGGTCCGCTGAGGCAGGCGCGTCGCTGGGCTGCCGGCCGGGTGGCGCGCCTGGCATATCGCGGCTGGCGCGCCGTGGCGCGCGAACGCGCGCGAGGGAGGGCCGCATGAGCCAGCCGGTGAGCGGCCGCCGCGGCCTCCGGCGCTGGTGGGACCTGGTGGCGATGCTGGCCTGGCGCGACATCCGGATCAAGTACAAGCAGTCCGTGATGGGATTCCTGTGGGCCATCCTGATGCCCGCGCTGGTGGTCGGGGCCGGCGTCGCGGTCCAGTACGGTCTGGGCTGGTACGCGGGCCGGAGCGTGGACACCCGGAACCTCGCGGCGGTGGCGGTCAAGTCCGTGCCGTGGGCGTTCTTCGTCGCGTCGCTGCGCTTCGCCACCAACAGCCTGATCGCCAACAGCGAGCTGGTGACGAAGGTCTACCTGCCGCGTGAGGTGTTCCCGGTCGCGGCGGTGCTGTCGCAGTTCGCCGACTTCGGCGTGGCCACGGCCGTGCTGACGGTGGTCCTCGCGCTGGCGGGCGTCGGCGCGAGCCTGGCGCTCCTGTGGGTGCCGCTGCTGGTGCTCGGCCTGGTGGTGCTGTGCCTCGGCCTGGGGATGTTCCTGTCGGCCGCGGCGCTGTTCTTTCGGGACGTGAAGTACCTGGTGGACGTGGTGATCACCTTCGCGGTCTTCTTCACGCCGGTGTTCTACCCGGTCGAGATCTTCGGCCGCCACGCCACGACGGCGCTCCTCAACCCGGTGGCGCCGCTCCTGGTGGGCCTGGCCGACGCCGTGGTGAGCCGCCGGGCGCCGGATCCGGCGTGGACCGCGTATGCGCTGGGCGTGGCGGCGGCCTGCTGCGCGGGCGGCGTGCTCGCCTTCCGGCGGCTCGAGCCCTGGTTCGCGGAGCGGATCTGAGCCCGATGGTCGACACCACCGTCGAGGTCGAGCGCGTCTCCAAGAAGTTCCGCCGCGGCGAGCTGCACGATTCGCTCCGCGACCTGGTGCCCGCGCTGGTGCGCCGCGTGGTGCGCCGGGGCCCGCCGCCGGAGCTGGCGGCCCGCGAGTTCTGGGCGCTGCACGACGTGTCGTTCGCCGTGGGCCGCGGCGAGGCGCTCGGCGTGGTGGGCGGCAACGGCGCGGGCAAGAGCACCCTCCTCAAGCTGCTGGGCGGCATCCTGCGGCCCACGCGCGGCGCGGTGCGCATCCATGGCCGGCTCTCGGCGCTGATCGAGGTCAGCGCCGGGTTCCATCCCGACCTCACCGGGCGCGAGAACGTGTTCCTCTACGGCACCATCCTCGGGATGGCGCGCGAGGACATCCGCCGCCGGTTCGACGCGATCGTCGCGTTCTCGGGCCTCGAGGAGTTCATGGACACGCCGGTGAAGCGCTACTCGTCGGGGATGTTCGCCCGCCTCGGGTTCTCCGTCGCGGCGCACGTGGATCCCGACGTGCTCCTGGTGGACGAGGTCCTCAGCGTCGGCGACCTCGTCTTCCAGCGGCGCTGCATGGAGCGGATGCGCGAGGTGATCCGCCAGGGCACCACGGTGGTGTTCGTGTCGCACAACCTGCGCGCGGTGACCGACCTGTGCAGCCGGGCGCTCCTGCTCGACCACGGCCGGGTCGCCGCGGCGGGCGAGCCGGAGCGGGTGGTCGAGGCGTACCTGGTCGGCGCGCTCGCCGGCCGCCACGACGTGGAAGGCCGCGACGCGTACGTGGCGCGCGTCGCCGTCCGCGGCGCCGACGGCCCGCGCACGGTATTCCAGTCCGGCGAGCGCGCGTGGGTGGACGTGGAGATCGCCGCACGCACGGCCTGCGACCGGATGTCCGTCACCCTGTACCTGCAGGACGGGAGCGCGGTCGGGGTGTTCGACACCTCCACCCAGCGGCTCGGCCTGGAGGCCATCAGCCTCCCGGCCGGCGAGTCCTTCCACTGCTCGGTGGAGCTCGACCTGCACCTCGCGCCCGGCACCTTCCACGTCGGAGCGGCCCTGGTCCGCTACGACGTCCAGCGGGAGTACGATCGCTGGTTCCCCGCCGCGTCGCTGATCGTCGCGGCCGACCGCGACGTGCGGGGGATCGCGAACCTCCATCCCCGGGTGGTGGCGTTCGCGCCCGGCCCCCTGCCGGCCGCACCCGCCCGCCCGTAGACGATGGGTTCCGGCCCCGGCCGAACCAGGCGCGCGCCGTGATCGGCGGACGGCGCGCGATCGGCGTCGCGGTCGCCGCGGCGGGACTCGCTCTGGTCCTGGGCCTCACGCTCACGCCGGCGGCCGGCCCCGATGCCGGGACGTTCCGCTGGTGCCTGCTGTGCGGCGACCTCGGCCTGTCCGACTTCATCGCCAACGTGCTGCTGTTCGTGCCGCTCGCCGCCGGGCTCGTGTGGTCCGGCGTGGCCGGCCGGCGGATCGTGGCGGCCGCGTTCCTCCTCGCGGCGCTGATCGAGATCGCGCAGCTGGCCATCCCGGGCCGCGACTCCACCCTGGGCGACGTCGTCGCGGCCACGCTGGGCGCGGCGCTGGTCGTGCTCGCGCGGCGCCGGTGGGCCGCGCGCCGCTCCGCGCGCGCCGGGCTGCTCGCCGCTGCGGCCGCCTGGGCGGTGATCGCGGCCACCGGCTTCGCCCTGCGCCCGAGCCTGCCCCCGACCGTCTGGTACGGCCAGTGGACGGCGGCGCTGGGGCAGTTCGAGTGGTACCGGGGCCGGCTGCTGAGCGTCGCCCTCGGCGGCACGCCGCTCGGCGACGGGCGTCTCGACGATTCGCGTGGGGCGCGCGAGCGCCTGGCGGCGGGCGAGCCGCTGGTCGTGCGGGCCGTCGCGGGTCCGCGCACCGCGCGGCTCGCGCCGCTGTTCAGCGTCGCCGACTCCGCCTACCGGGAGATCCTGGTCGTGGGGGCGGACCGCGACGACCTGGTGCTCCGGGTGCGCCGTCGGGCGGCGGACCTGGGTCTCTTTCAGCCGGACCTGCGGTGGCGCGGCGCGCTCGCGGCCGCCCGTCCGGGCGACACGCTCGCGCTGGAGGCGCGCCGCGGGAGATCCGGCTACTGCCTCGCGCTCGACGGCCGCGAGCGCTGCGGCCTGGGCTATCCGGCCGGGCGGGCGTGGGCGCTGGTGCGCTTCGTCCCCGGCCTGCCGGCCGCCGCGGAGGCTGCGCTCGACTGCGGGTTCGCGGCGCTGCTCCTGCTGCCGGTGGGACTGCTGGTGAGGAGGAACGGCGCGGGCGCCGTGACGGCGCTCGTCGCGCTGGGCGGCGTCGCCGCGCTGGCGCCGGTGGTGGGTCTGCTGCCCACGCCGGCCGCGCAGCTCGCGGCCTCAGCCGCGGGGCTGGGTGCCGGCTTGCTGGCTCCACGCGCCGGCGAGGGCGCGGACGCAGCGGTGAATGCGGCCGTAGGCTGAGCGAAATGCGTCGAGCGGCTGGTTGACGGGGTCCGGCACGTCGCGCTCGGCCGTGGGCACGGGATCGAGGTCGCCGAGGAGCACGACGCGGCTCGCGAGGGCGGGCTGCATGGTGACGAGGCGGCGGCGCTGGTCGCGGTCCATCACCACCACGAGGTCCGTGTTGCGAAGATGGTCGACGGTCAGGATCTCCGAGCGGTGAGCCGAGAGGTCGACGCCGAACTCGCCCGCGGCCGCGAGCGCCTCGGGCGGCGAACGGCGTCCCGGCGCCAGGAACCCGGCCGAGGCGACGTCGACCCACGAGGGGAGCAGCTGGCGCGCCACGCCCGCGGCGAACGGGCTGCGGCACAGGTTGCCGTGGCAGAGGAACAGCAGCGGGGGCGGGTGAGGACGCCGGGACAGGCGTCGCAGGGCCGTCCGGCGCCGCCACCAGTGCAGTACGCGCCCGGGCAAGTTCGGCGCGGTGCGCGGCGGGGACGGCAGCTCTTCGGGCGCCACAGCCACGAATGTATCCTGCGTCACGTTGCCGCGCCTGCTCCCGGGCGGCGCATTGCCCCTTTGGGTCCCCGGCTCTAAGTTTGCCCGGACCAATGAGCTTGCCGCGCCTGTCACGGGAGTGGATGGTGCCGGCCATCGCGGGTGCGATCGCGATCGGCCTCGTGGCCGCTCCCGGAGCCCGGGCGCAGACGGTCACGACGGGCGCCATCCGCGGCGCCGCGGTCTCCACCTCCGGTCAGATCATCGCGGGAGTTCGCGTCACGATGACGCACCACGCCACGGCGTGGGCGCGGTCGGTCCTCTCGGACGGCCTCGGCGCGTACCGCAGCCCGGCGCTGCTGCCCGGGCGCTACGACATCCGGGCCGAGCGCCTGGGCTACCGCCCGCTGATCGTGCTCGACGTGTCGGTGAGCCCGGCCGCGGTGGTCACGCTCGACCTGCGGCTCACGCCGGCGGATCCTCCGGTCACCCAGGCGGATACGATGTCCTTCGTCGAGGGCGCGCTCCACGCGTCGCTCGCCCGCGGGACGTGGGATCCGGGAACGGACCTCGCCGATTTGGTGGATCCGCTGGGCCGCGTCTCGTCGGTCGCCGCCCTGGCGTCGGCCACCACGGGCGGCCTCGCGATGGAGGGACTCCCGGACCGGCTCGGCTGGGTGGGCGTGGACGGCATTCCGCGGACCGCGGCGGCGAGCCCCGGCGTGTCGCGTTCCGACTGGTCGACGCTGGGGCTGCCGCTGGCGAGCCTGCAGCACGTGGAGCTGGCGTCGGGAACCGACGTCGAGTGGCCGGGCATCGGCGGCGAGCTCCTCAGCGCGTTCAGCGCGCGCGGGCCGCGCTCCGGGCAGGTGCGGGGCTTCGCCGACGCCGGCACCAACGGGTATCGGGGCGCCGTGGTGGCCGGCGGGCCGGTGGTGCGCGACACCGCGTGGGGGCTGGTCGGGGTGGACGCCCGGCGCATCAACACGCCGCTCAAGTCGCCGTGGCCGGACGACACGGGGGCGAGCGCGGTGGTCGCGGCCGCGCCGCAGCTCTCGGAGTACCTCAAGGCGCTGACCCAGCAGACCGACGTGATCACCGCCTTCGGCCGGTTCGACTGGGAGATCGCGCGCGGGCAGTCGATCGCGCTGCGGGCGGCCGTGACCAACGCCACGGCCAGCGACGTCGGCCTCGGCGAGGGGCGCTTCACCGGACTCGGTACCTCGCTCGACGCGCGCGACGTCTCCGCCTCGCTGGCGTTCAACTCGCGCTTCAACGCCCGCCTCGGCTCCGAGGTGTCGCTCGCCATCGATCGCAGCCTGCGCGACTACTCCGCGCCGTCGCTGCCGCTCACCGTGCTGACCGCGGACGGGCTGTCGGCCGGCGCCGACGGGGCGGTGCCCGGCCGGTTCGAGCGCGACGCGACTCGGGCGTCGGCGGCCCTGCTGTACCGCCTCGGCATCCACGCGCTCAAGTTCGGCGCTGCAGCCGACTGGACCAACCACGACATCACCTACGATCCGTTGCGGAGCGGCGAGTTCCTGTTCGGGAGCACCGCCGATCTCGGCCTCGGCCGCGGCGCGTTCGTCCAGTCGGTGGGCGGCGTGCCCGACGCCACGTTCACCATCAGCGCGACCGCCTTCTTCGCCCAGGACTCGTGGTCGCCGGTCGCGGGCCTCGACATGCTGGTCGGCCTGCGGCTCGAGCGCGAGCACTGGCCCACCGGCGGCGTCACGCCGGACGCGGATTGGCTCCGGGTCAGCGGCATCCCCAACCAGGGCATCCCGTCGCTCAAGACGCAGGTGAACCCGCGGTTCTCGTTCGTGTGGTCCGCCGGCGCCCGGCGTGACTGGCTGCTGCGCGGGGACGCGGGAACCGCGTCGGAGAGCGTCGATCCCTCGGTGCTGGCCGAGGTCCTCAACCACGACGGCACCGCGGAGATGCGGCGCGGCGTCGGCGTGTTCGGCCCCTGGCCGGCCGTCCCGGACTTCACCGCCGCGCCGATCACGGGGCCGGTGCTGAGCCTCGTGAACTCGCACTTCCAGGCACCGCGGACCTCCCGGGCCGGCTTCAGCATCGCGCATGCGCTCGCGTCCGGGACGTCGGTCCAGGTCGCCGGCCAGTACCGCCACACCGACTTCCTGCCGCGGCGCACCGACCTGAACCTCCTCACCAGCCCGCAGTTCACCGATCAGTTCGGCCGCGCGATCTACGGGACGCTGCAGCAGGACGGCTCCCTGCTGGTGGCGACGCCGGGGAGCAACCGGCAGTTCGGCGCGTTCGACCGCGTGTGGGCGCTCGACCCGACGGGCTCCTCGGACTACTGGGGCCTGACGATCTCGCTGGAGCGCCTGCGGGAGCAGGGCCTCAGCGTGTGGGCGAGCTACACGTTCTCGCACACGACCGACAACCTGCCGGGCCTCGGGGGCAGCGTGCCGGACGCGCAGATGGCGCCGCCGCTCACGACCGGCGCCGGCACCACCGACTGGCGGAACGGGCGGTCGGATCTCGACGTGCCGCACCGCGCGCTCGCGGGCTTCGAGTGGTCGAGCGGCTCGGTGAAGCTGGCCGGCCTGGTGCGGTACCAGTCGGGCCTGCCCTTCACGCCGGGTTTCCGTGACGGCGTGGACGCCAACGGGGACGGCGCGGCGGGCAACGACCCCGCCTTCGTCTCGGACACCGTGTCGGGCGCGGCCGCGGTGGTGGGCGGGCAGTCGTGCCTCAAGTCGCAGGTCGGGCAGTTCGCGTCCCGCAACTCGTGCCGCGGGCCGGCGGTGACCAGCCTGGACGCGCGGCTGGTGATCGGCCTGTCCACGCTGGTGCACGCTCCGCTGTCGCTGGTCGTCGACGGCCTCAACCTGGTGAGCACCAACACCGGCGTCATCGACCGGGCCCTGTACCTGATCGATCCGACCCGGGCGCTCACCACCAACGGCGTGGGCGTCGTGACCGTGCCGCTGGTGGCGAACCCGAACTTCGGCAAGGTGCTCGCCCGCAGCACGCCCGGCGCGACGGTGCAGGCGGGCCTGAGGTTCAACTTCTGATGCGGCGCGCCGCGCTGCTCCGGGCCCTGGCCGTCGCCGCCGGCGCGGTGCTGGGCTGCACCAACGCCGGCGAGAACCACGTCACGTCGCTCGGCAGCACCGGGACGGTGACCGGGGCCGTCCTGCTGGACGCCAACGGCTCCCGCGTGATCGACGCCGGCGACGACTCGCTGGGCCACGTCAAGGTGCGGCTGGTGCACTCCGGCGGGCAGGACATCGGCCTGACGCAGACCACCGCCGCCAACGGGACCTTCGTGTTCAGCGCGGTTCCCGTGGGCGACTACTCGCTGGTGCTCGATACCACGACCTTCGCCGACACCCTGGTGCTGGTGCGGACCGACAGCCAGACCTTCACGGTGGCGCCCGGTGCCACCTCGCGGATCAACGTCCTGGCCGGCCGCCCGCTGGTGACGATGGCGCAGGCGCGGGCGCTGCCGGCCGGCCGCAAGGTCTTCGTGGTCGGCGTCGCCCTCGCGTCCGGCACGGCGTTCGCCGACACGACGACCGACATCGCCGACACGTCCGGCGGCCTCCGGGTGGCGCGCGCGCGCTCCGCCTTCGCGGCGGGCGACAGCCTGCGGCTGCTCGGCACCCTCGGCGTGCGCGACAGCCAGCCGGTGCTGAACGACCCGACCGTGTTCGCGCTGGGGCCGGGGCACCTCCCGACCGCCACGGGCCTGACGGCGGCGGCGGCGGCGGCGGCCGCCGGCGGCACCCTGGACGCCCAGCTGGTGAGCGTGAGTGGCGTCACCGTCACCGACACGGCCCGGACGCCCCAGAGCTTCGTGCTGACCGTGGCCGACGCCAGCGGATCGCTGGTGGTACAGCTGGACCAGACGGCCGATCCGGCGTTCACGACGGTGAACCTCCCGGGCAACTTCGTGCCGGGGAGCAGCTTCAACCTGCTCGGCGTCCTGGTGCCCACGGGGACGGGAACCTGGCGGCTGCGGCCGCGCTCGGCCGTGGACGCGAGCCTGATTCCACCCCCGGTGATCAGCATCGCCGCCGCGCGCCTGCTCCCCACCGGCCGGACGGCGTCGGTCGTCGGCGTCGCGCTCAACGGCTCCACGACCTTCGCCGACAGCAGCGTGTTCATCGCCGACACCTCGGGCGCGATCCGGCTGACCCGGCTGCGCACGACGGTGACGGCGGGGGACTCGGTGCGGGTCCGGGGCACGACGGCCAGCCGCAACGGCCAGCCGACCCTCGACGGCGGCACGACCACCGCCCTGGGTCGCGGCTTCTTCCCCACGGCGGCGACGCTGACGACCTTCGTCGCCGCGGGCGCGGCCGGCGGCGCCCGCGACGCCCAGATGGTGATCGTGAACAACGCGACGATCACCGACACGTCGCGCACCTCGACCAGCTTCCTGCTCACCGTGAGCGACGGCAGCGGGCCGCTGCAGGTCCAGCTGGACGGGACCGCCGACGCGGCCTTCCAGCCTGCCCAGCTGCCCGGGAAGTACGTGCCGGGCGCCAAGTTCAACCTGCTGGGGGTGCTGGCGGCCACCGGCCCCGGCGTGTGGCAGCTGAGGCCGCGGTCGTCCGCGGACCTGACCCTGATTCCGCCGACGCCCATCAGCATCCGGGCGGCGCGGTTGCTCGGGCCGGGACTGACGGTGACGGTGATCGGCACGGCGCTCAACAGCTCGAGCACCTACTCGGATACCACCGTGAGCCTGGCCGACACGTCGGGGGCGATCCGGCTGACGCGGCTGCGGACCACCGTCGCGGCGGGCGACTCCGTGCGCGTGCAGGGCGTGACGTCCACGCGGAGCGGCCAGCCGACGCTGGACGGCGGCACCGCGACGGCGCTCGGGCGCGGGCTCTTCCCGGCGGCGCCGACGCTGACCACGGCGGCGGCGGCGAACGCGGTGGGCGGGACGCGCGACGCGCAGCTCGTGCTGGTGCTGAACGCCACGGTGAGCGCGACCGCCCTGGTCCTGGGCAACTACACGATGACCGTCTCGGACGGCAGCGGGAACCTCACGGTCGTCCTGGATGCCTTGGGCGGGTTCGTCGTCCCGGGCGTGTACGTGGTCAGCAACGTGTTCGACATCGTCGGGATACTCGTGCCCACCGGCTCGGGCACCTGGACGCTCAAGCCGAGGTCGCCCGCCGACCTGGTGAAGCACTAGGGGCGCGGGACCCGGCGCCTCCCGGCGGCGCTAGCGCGCCGCCTCCTCCGATAGGTACAACACCGCATCCCGCAGGAACGGCGGCGCGAACGTCCGCCGCGCGCCCCCGTCGGTGCGCGCCCCCAGCACCACGTGCCCCGTCTTGGGGCTGAGCCACTCGACATCGAAGCGTCCCGGCGTCGCCGTGAGGTCCACGGTGACGGGGCCGCGGCGCGGTGCGTAGACGAGGTACCGCGCGCCGGGCGCCGGGACCACGAGGCAGAAGCCCGTGGAGCAGGCGGCGGGCGAGGGAACCGCCCGCGCGAGGCCGAGGCGGTCGCCGTAGGCGAGCGCGTAGCCGAGGTTGCGGCGCATCTCGTCCCAGTTCGGCGCGTGCGGATCGTAGCCCACCGGCCGCAGGTCCGCGTCCATCTCCGGTGCCGTGCGGTCGAACGGGTCCATGAAGACGGGATTCGCCCCGCGCGTCAGCGCGGCCCACGGGATGACGCGATCGCCGCACACGCCGCAGAAGTGGTCGGTGTCCCACAGCACCACCTTGCGCCCGTCGGCCGGCGGCGGCGCCTCCATCGCGCCCTTCGGCGCGCTGGGCGAGATCCAGTCGGCCGGGCTCGCCCACAGCACCGAGTCGTCGCCCTCGAACGTCGCCGTCATCCCCACGGGGTGTTGCTCGGGCCGCCGCGCCTCCAGCGACTTGACGAACGTGATCATGTGGTACTGCCACGGCGCGGACCCGGGCGGGCTCTCGTTGGAGACCTCGTACAGCACGTTGTCGAGGTCGCCCACCGTCTCGACCACCTTGGCGACGTACTGCTCCTCGAAGCGCACCACGGCCGGCACCAGGAGCGTGTGCGCCGCGTTCCCGGAGCCGGTGCCCGCGGGGTCCCCGTCCACGCCGTTGACGTTGTTGGCGCGGTTGTAGGGATGGCCGCGCCACGGATTCCCGAGGCCGGCGCCGATCGGCGCCACGCTCCAGCCGTCGAACAGCATCACCGACACGTAGATGCCACGCCGGCCCGCCTCCACGATCCGCTCGCGCATGCGGTCGAAGTACGACTGGTCGAAGCGGGTGAGGTCGAACTTCGGCTTGCCGTCGTTGGCGAGGCCGGGGCCGGTGCGCAGGTAGGGCTGCGGCGCGAAGTAGTAGGGCTCGCGGACCTCGGTCTGCCAGGTCGCCTGCTCCCACCGCCACAGCCGGAAGAAGTTCTCCCGGTAGCCCGCCAGCGTGTCGAGAAACGCGCCGTAGTCGAACCGCGGCGGCGGGTCGCCGTAGCCGTAGTCCTGAAAGTCGGTCCAGTCGTGGTCCCCGGCGAGCAGCACGATGCGGCCCGACGGGTCGGCGAAGTAGCGGGGGTTCCGCGCGGAGACGCGCAGCGGGCCGGACGCGGGCGTCCGCGCCGGCGGGCGCCAGGGCGTCCCGGGGTCACAGGCCGCCAGCAGCGCGGCGGCGCAGCAGGCGAGCCACGCCCCGCCGGGCCGCCGCATCAGGCGCGACTCGCCGCGAACGGGGGGAGCCGGCGCAGCGCGGAGCGGAGCGCCCGCCGCTCGTCGGCGGTGAGCGCGACGAGCCAGGCGCCGGCGGCGGCGACCGGGAGGGTGAGGACGACGCCGGCGAAGAACGACGCGAGCCCGTGCGCGGGCCACCGGTGCTCCACGGCCCAGGTCGCCGCCGCGAACGGGACCATCGCGGCGATGGGCCGCAGCCACATCTCCCGCCAGATGGTCCGCAGCGGGGTGCCCATCACCCGGCGCACCATCCAGGGCGTCACCAGCAGGGTCGTGACCAGGTTCGGCACGGTGGTGCCGAGGGCGACGCCCACCAGGCCGAGGCTGCGGATCCAGTACACGCTGAGGCCGACGTTGATGAGCGCCTCGGCGATGTAGAACGGCACCATCTCGCGGTGGCGGTTCACGCCGATCACCGTGCTCGCCACCACCTGCCGGCCCGCGGCCAGGGAGAGCGCGACGGCGAGGATGACCAGGATCCGGCCCGAGGTCGCCGCGTAGCCCGGCCCCATCCACAGCCCGATGAACGCGCCGCCCCGCAGGATGAAGGTGATCGTGATCGGGAGCGTCACCAGCGAGGAGACCGCGCCGGCCTTGAGGAGGACCTGCTCCAGCTCCTGCCGCGCGCCGAGGCCGTCGAGGGCGCTGGCCCGCGGGGTCATCGTTCTCGAGATGGCGCCGATGATGGAGCGGGTGTAGTCCGTGAGCGTGGACGCGATGGCGAAGTAGGTGACGCTGGCGACCGGAAGGAAGGCCCCGATGACCAGCGCGTCGGCCGAGTAGATCAGCGCCGCCGAGAAGTGCAGCAGGCTGGAGTAGACGCTGAAGGAGAAGATCTTCCGCAGCTCGGCGCCGTCGAGGCCGCGCAGGCGGTAGCGCAGCTCCGGATACAGTCGGGCCGTCAGCACGAAGTACACCAGGGTCTGGAGCAGCGTGCAGCCGAGCTGGACCAGCGCCAGCGCGAGCAGGCCGCCCCCCGCGCTCAGCGCCGCCAGGAGGGCCACCGCGCGCAGTGCGCCGATGCCGATGCCGACCACCGCGTCGAGGTCGAACCGCTGCATCGCGGTCACCGCGCCGCCGAACACCCCGCTCACCAGCGAGACCGCGACGTTGAGCCCGCCCAGGACTACCACGATCCGGGCGACGAGCAGCGTCCCGGGCGGGATCTTGAACAGGTGCTCGAGCGCGAGCGCGATCACCACCGAGGCGGCGAGGGCGACCAGGCCGGCGGCGGAGAAGATGGCCAGGCCGGCGGACGCGACGCGGCCGGCCTCCTCGTCCTCGACCCGGGCGTGGTGGCGCGCGATGTAGCGCGACACGGCGCCCCGGACGCCGAGGTCGAGGAGCCCCATGTAACCCACCAGCGACGCGAGCAGCACCCACACGCCGTACTCGGTGTTGCCCAGCGTGTGGACGATGAACGGGGAGAGGAAGAAGTTGACGACGACGGTGAACGCGAACGCGGCCCACGCCAGGAGCACGTTGCGGGCGGTGCGCGGCGTGGTCACGCGCTCGGAACGCGGCTGGGCGGCCTGATCGCCGGGCTGTTGCACGGCAGCAACCGTAACCAGGGGCGTGCCGCCCCCGCCAGGGGCCGTGACAGGTCCGATACACGGCCGTGCGTTGTCCCCCGGGGCGCCCCGGAGTTAGGATGGTTGTCCACCGCGGGGGGGGGACGCACCGAGTGACTGCGACGCCGCGCATCGCCCTGCTCGGCCACGTCGGGAACGGCAACCTCGGCGACGAAACCATCGTCGCCGCGGTCGTGGCGCGGCTGCGGGCGGCGGCACCCGGCGTGGAGCTGACGGCGTTCACGTCGAACCCGCCGGACACCGCCGCGCGTCACGGGGTCCCGGCGTTCCCGATCCGCCCGCTGTCGGCGGCTCGCGGCCCGGAGCCGCAGGCCGACGGCCCGCGCGCCTGGACCGCTCGCGCCGCCGATCGCGTCCGGCGGATCCGGTGGCTCAAGGCGCTGCTGCGACCCGCGGCCCTCGTGGTGCGCGCCGCGATCGGCGTCGGGCGCGAGCTCCGCTTCGACGTCCAGTCGTATCGGCGCCTGCGGCGCGTGCGGGTGGTGGTCTTCACGGGGTCCGCCCAGCTGAGCGACGACGTGGGCGGCCCGTTCGCCTATCCCCTGACGGTCCTGCGCTGGTCGGTCCTGGCCCGGCTCCGGGGCGCGGCGGTCAGCATCGCGAGCATGGGCGCCGGCCCCGCGGACACCCGCCTGGGCCGGCTGTTCCTCCGTCTCGCGCTGCGGCTCGCGGCCCACCGCTCGTTTCGCGACCCGACCTCGCTGGCGGTCGCCCGCGGCCTCGGCGCGCCGGAGCCCAACCTCCTGGTGCGGGACCTGGCCCTCAGTCACCCGCGGCTCGCCGCATCCGCGCTGCCGGCGCGCGCCGCGCGGACGCCCTGCGTGGGCATCAACCCGCTGTCGATCTACGGCGGGGCGAACTGGCAGCTGCACGACCGCGCACCCTACGACGCCTACGTGGAGGCGCACGCCGTGGCGGCGCGCGGCCTCGTCGAGCAGGGGTGGCGCGTGGTGCTGTTCGGCACCCAGATCGTCATGGATCCCGAGCCGATCCGCGACGTGGTCGAGCGCCTGCGCTCCCTCGCACCGGACGCGGCGCGCGCGGTCGAGACTGCGACCGGCATCTCGGAGGTGACGGGCCTGCTCGAGCTGATCGAGGGCTTCGACCTCGCGGTCGCGACGCGTTACCACGGCGTCCTGCTGGCCCTCGCGTCGGGCGTGCCGACGGTGGCGGTCGCGTACCATCCCAAGACGCGCGACCTTATGGAGCACTTCGGCCTCGGAGCCTGGTGTCTCGCGATCGAGGGATTGAGCGGGTCGGCGCTGCTCGAGCGGGTGAAGCGGTTGGCGTCGGATCTGCCGTCCGTGCGGGCCGCTCTGGCGGAGCGGCGCGGACGCGACCTCGCCGAGCTCCTGGTCCAGTACGATCACCTGCTTTGCCTGGCGGGGACCGCGGCCGCATCGTCCGGGTTGCCGACGCCGCAGCCGGCCCTCCAGCTCTTCTAGCCAGACGCTCGCGTCGGGTCGGGCCCCGCGCCGGGCCGGCGTCCCGCCGGAGCGGTCGCCCTAGCCGCGCCCCAGGGTGGAGCGCACCAGCCGCCGCAGCGAGGCCGCCAGACTGCTCCGCTCGGCGGGGGAAATGGCGAGAAACCACGCGCCGGCGGCGGCGACCGGAAGCGTGACGGCGACGCCGGCGAAGAAGGTCAGCAGCCCCCGGGCGGGCCACAGGCGCTCCACGGCCCAGGTGGCCGCCGTGAACGGGATCATCGCCGCGAGCGGGCGCAGCCACAGCGCGGTCATCATGGTGCGCACCGGCGTGCCGAGCACCCGGTGCACGATCCACGGCGCCACGAGCAGCGTGGTCACCAGGTTCGGCACGGCCGTGCCGAGCGCGACGCCCAGCAGCCCGAGGCTGCGGATCCAGTAGACGCTGAGACCGAGGTTGATCAGCCCCTCGCCGAGGTAGAACGGCACCAGGTCGCGGTGGCGATTCACGCCGATCATCGTGCTGCCGACCACCTGCCGGCCGGCGGCCATCGAGAGCGCCACCGCCAGGATGAGCAGGATCTGGCCGGAGGTCGCGGCGTAGCTGGGCCCCATCCACAGCCCGATGAAGGCGCTGCCCCTGAGCATGAACGTGATGGTGATCGGCAGCGCCACCAGCGACGAGATCATGCCGGCCTGCAACAACACCTTCTCGAGTTCCCGGTGCGCGCCCAGACCGTCCAGGGCGCTGGCCCGCGGCGTCATCGTCTGCGAGATGGCGCTGATGATCGAGCGGGTGTAGTCCATGAGCGTGGCCGGAATCGCGTAGAACGTGATCATGGCGACCGGCAGATTGGCCCCGATGATGACGGAGTTCAGCGAGAACGTCAGCACCGACGAGAGGTTGATCAGGCTCGAGTAGATGCTGAAGGAGAAGATGGTGCGCAGCTCGTCGCGCCGGAGCTTGTGCAGGCGGTAGCGGAGCTGCGGGTACAGCCGCCGGGTCACGGCGAAGTACACGCCGCCCTGGAGCACCGTGCAGCCGAGCTGGATGAACGCGAGGGCGAGCAGGCCGCCCCCGGCCCGCAGCGCCGCCACCAGCGTGACCGTGCGCACCGCGCCGATTGCGATGCCGATGACCGCGTCCAGGTCGAACCGCTGCATCGCGGTGACCGTCCCCCCGAACACGCCGGTCACCAGGGAGACCGCCACGTTGAGGCCCCCGACGATCACCACGATCCGCGCGATGAGCAGCGTCTCGGGGGGGATCTTGAACAGGTGCTCCAGCAGCACCGCGATCACCACCGAGCCGGTGACGGCGACCAGGCCGGCCGCCGTGAAGATCATCAGGCCGGCGGAGGCGACGCGGCCGGCGTCCTCGTCCTCGCCCCGGGCGTGGTGCCGCGCGACGTAGCGCATCACGGCGCTGCGGACGCCGAGGTCGAGCAGCCCCATGTAGCCCACCAGGGAGCCCAGCAGCACCCACACGCCGTACTCGGCGTTGCCGAGCCGGTGGACGATGAACGGGGAGAGGAAGAAGGAGATGACGACGTTGAACGCGAACGCCGCCCACGCGAGCAGGACGTTGCGCGTGGTCCGGGGGCGCGTCACGCGCTGGCCGGCGGGCGCCGTTGCGGCGGGCGTCGTCCCGGCGGGCGTCGTCATGGCGCGCCCGGGTGGGCGCGCCGGCCGGCTGGCGCGGTGGCGTCGGTGGTCATGGTCCCGGCGGTCGGGTGACTGGCGCGGGCTAGTTGAACTTCCGGTACACCGGTGCCACCGGGCGGCCGACGAGGTACTTGCCGACCCCCTCGTCCAGCGCCTTGCGGTACACCACCAGCGCCTCGTGGATCGCCTCGACGGTGCGGCGGACGTCGGCCTCGCTGTGCGAGTAGCTGACGATCAGCTGCGGCGCCAGGAGCCCGCGCTTGATCGTCTCCTGCAGGAACAGCGTCCGGAACGGCTGCGAGGGCTTCTTCTCGGGGTCGCGGGTGAAGTACAGCAGGCAGCAGGCCTTCCCCATCACGCCGAAGTACCCGTCGAGCTTCAGCTCCGCGACCGAGCGCTCGATGCCGGCGCGCAGCTGCTCGCCCCGCTGACGCAGCGTCTCGATCACGGGCTCGGTGCGGTAGATCTGCATCGTGGCCCGGGCCGCCGCCAGCGAGTGGTTCTCGGCGCCGTGCGTCAGCGACAGCAGCCACACCCGTTCCTTCTTGTGGTGCAGCCCGCCCACCTCCATCAGCTCCTTCTTCCCCACCAGGGCGGCGAGCGAGAAGCCGTTGGCGATCGCCTTGCCGAAGGTGGACAGGTCGGGCACGATGCCGTGGACCTTCTGTGCGCCGCCGTTGTCCCAGCGGAACCCGGTGATCATCTCGTCGATCACGAACACGGTGCCGTTCTCCCGGCACAGGCGCTGCAGCTCGTGGAGGAAGTTGTCCTTCGGCGGGGTCTCGCGCTCCGCCTCGAGGATGACGCAGGCGATCTTGCCCTTGTGGGCCTCGAACATCGCCTTGACGCTGGCGATGTCGTTGTAGTGGAACTTCACCGTCAGGTCCTTGATGGCCTGCGGGATGCCGGCGTTGATTGCCGTCGTCCCGATGAACCAGTCCTCGACGGAGAAGAACGGATGCTCGGCGGGGATGGCGATGAGGTCGCGCCCGGTGTGCGCCCGGGCCAGCCGCACCGCTCCGTTGAGCACGTCCGAGCCGTTCTTCGCGAACTTCACCATCTCCGCGCCCGCGATGAAGCCGAGCAGGTCCTCGGCGCACTCCAGCTCGATCGTGGCGGGCCGGTTGAAGTTGTTGCCCAGCAGCATCTGGGCGTGCGCGGCCTCGACCACGGCCGGGTAGGCGTGCCCGAGGGTCACGGACCGCAGGCCCATGCCGTACTCGATGTACTCGTTGCCGTCGACGTCCCAGAGGTGCGAGCCCTTGCCGCGCACGATGTACGGGGCGCAGAACTCGGGGAACTGGTCGTCGCCCTTGGCGTAGGTGTGGCACCCGCCCGGGATGATCTCGTTGAAGCGGGGCCGGAGGCGCAGCGACTTCTCGAAACCCATGGTGACGCTCCTGAAGGGCGCCTCACCGGGAGGCGCGAAGGGCGATCAGCTCGGGAACCGCTCGCACTGCTCGGCGTACAGGGTGTCGCACAACCGCCCCGCGGGCCGCTGGACGTCGGCGAGGCGGATGGGGCTGTCCTTCGGCAGCGCCCGCTGCACCACGCAGCCCTCGGCGAGTCCCATCGGGAGCAGGCCGTCGCGCCGCACCACCGGGCTGTTCTCGATGACGCCGTAGGCGGCGAATCCCCCGACGCCGTCGAGGCGCTCACCCTTGGCCAGGTCCTTCTTGGCCACGGCGATCACCTCGGTGGCCGGCCCCCGGAGCGGCGCGGTGGTGGCGTCGCCGAACAGGCCCGCGCGCGCCGCCGTGGACGGCACCTGCACGTGCGGGAGATGGAACGGCGTGTAGAACACGTAGAACGGGCCGTCGCCCATCTTGAGGTAGGCGAGGTGCTTCTGCTTGACGGGGTGCACCTCGTGCACCACCACGAACGCCCCGGTGTACGGCGCGGCGCCCAGGGCGTAGTCCACCAGCCCGCCGTCCAGCATCTGCTCGGCCGGGAGCAGGCCGGCGATCTCGTTCACGTGGGCGCACTTCGGCCCGTACATCCCGCGCTTGCCCACCCGGAAGCCCGCCGCGTTGGCGAGGATGGTCTCCTCCATCGCCAGCTTGGTGCCGTCGGCGAACGACGTGACGATCGCGGGATTCTGGCCGTACTTCTCCGCGAATCCCTTCTGCGTCTCGGGGGTCCGGTAGACGTCGATCATGCCCTTGAGGTTGCCGGCGGCCACGGGGCGCAGCCCCAGCGTGCGCAGGTAGCGCAGCAGGTTCATCGCCACGCCGGGCTCGTCGCCGTCGGTGTTGGTGATCACGACGCCGGCCCGGTCGGCGTGCGCCTTGAGCACCGGTCCGAGCGTCGAGTCGAGCTCGGCGTTCACCAACACCACGTGCTTGCGGTGCCGGATGGCGTCGAGGGCGATGCCGGCGCCGAACTCCACGGCCCCCGTGGCGTCGATGACGACGTCGACGTTGCCGGCCTCGCACAGCAGCCGCGCGTCGTCGGTGACCGCGCAGACGTTCTGCTCGATCGCGCGTTCCAGGGCGCCGGCGGACGTCGCCGTGACGGTCGTGTCCACCCCGCCTTCGCGGTACGCCTGTTGGGCGCGCGCCAGGGTCCGGTTCGCGACGGCCACCAGGCGCAGGCCCGTCAGCGGCGTCAGGAACTGGAGCGCGATCATCCGCCCCATCACTCCGGCTCCGACGAGTCCGACCCGCAGCGGCTTCCCCGCCGCCTGGCGGGCCTCGAGCGCAGCGTCGACGATGACCATGGCCTCAGCGTCCTCTGCCCGTGGAAGGGAGATGCGGTGACCCGGGACCCATTAGCCCTCGAACCGCGGCCAGCCGGCGTCCGCCGGCGAGATCACGGCGACCGGCAGCGGCCAGCGGACGCCGAAGGCGGGATCGTCGTGGCGCACGCCGCCGGCGGCGGCGGGAGCGTACAGGGCGGACGTGAGGTACAGCAGGTCCGTGTCGTCCTCGAGGGTCTGGTAGCCGTGGGCGCAGCCCGGGGGCACGACCAGCATCCGGCCGTTGTCGGCCGAGAGCTCGACGCCGACCCACTGCGTGCGGGTCGGCGAGGTCGGGCGCAGGTCCACGGCGACGTCGAACACGGCCCCGCGGGTGCAGCGCACGACCTTCGTCTCGGCGTGCGGGTCCGCCTGGAAGTGGAGACCGCGCACCGTGCCGCGCCGCAGGTTGTGGGCGGCGTTCACCTGCGCCACCCGCGCCTCGATGCCGTGCTGGCGCAGCTCGTCCTCGCACCACACCCGGCCGAACCAGCCCCGCGCGTCCTCGATCCGCTTGACGTCCAGGATGACCACCCCGGGGATCGCGGTCTCGGTGAAGATCATCGCCCCGTCAGGCCCCCGGCTTCCCGCCGCCGGCGCGGCGGTTCCTCGCGGTCCTCCAGACCTCCCACGGCGTGTTCCCCTGGGCGGACATCTCGTCCAGCTGCTGTTTCTCCTTGAAGGTGTCCATCGCGAGGAAGAAGCCGTCGTACTTGTACGAGTAGAGGCGGCCTTCCTTCATCAGCCGCTGGAAGGGCTCGTAGACCAGCTCCTCGCCCTCGTGCAGGTACTGGAAGATCTCCTTGCGCAGCGTGAAGAAGCCGGCGTTCACCCAGATGTCCGTCTTGGTCACGTGCTGGAGCGCGTCGACCGCGTCGCCGTCGCGCATCCGCACCACGTGGAAGCTCTGGCTCGGACGCACGGACACGAAGCTGGCGATGGCCTGCTTGGCCTGGAAGTGCGCGATCGTGTCGGGCAGGGGCAGGTCCGTCAGCCCGTCGGCGTAGTTCGCCAGGAACACGTCCTCGCCCTCGAGGTAGCGCTCCACGGCCTTCAGCCGCTGGCCGATGTTCGAGCGCAGGCCGGTGTCGGCGAAGGTGATGGTCCATTCGTCGATGTCCTGGTTGATCAGCTCCAGCTTGCGCCCGCCGGCGGACAGGACGAAGTCGTTCGACGTGGCCTCGTTGTAGTTCAGGAAGTAGTTCTTGATCACTTCGCCCTGGTGACCGAGGCACAGCACGAAGTCCTTGTGCCCGTAGTGGGCGTAGTACTTCATCAGGTTCCAGAGGATCGGCCGCGGCCCGACGGGCACCATCGGCTTCGGCACCGCGTCGGAGTACTCCCGCAGGCGCATGCCCATGCCGCCGCAGAACAGCACCACCTTCATGGGGTCTCCTGGGCCCGGAGGCCGATGCCCTCGTAGCGTGCGATGCGGGTCTTGTCCAGCGCCCGGCGCCCGTCCACCACGACCGGCGGCTGGGGCCGTCCCGCGAGCAGGTCCGGGAGCTTCTGGAACTCGCTCCACCGGGTGACCAGGACGACGGCCTGCGCGTCGGCGATGCACGCCTCGAGCGACGCCGCGAACGCGACCCGGTCGTCCCTGAGGGCGGCCTTCGCGTTGGCCACGGCGGCCGGGTCGTACGCCCGCACCGCCGCGCCGGCGGCGAGCAGGTCGCGGATGATGGGCAGGGCCGGCGTCTCGCGGATGTCGTCGGTGTCCGGCTTGAAGGCCAGGCCGAGCACCGCCACCCGGATGCCCTGGAGCGAGGCGAAGTGCTTGCGGAGCAGGGCCTCGATCCGGTGCGGCTGCCCCTGGTTGGTCTCCATCACGGCGGCCAGGACCGGCATCGGGCTGCCCGCCCGCTCGCCGTGGGCGATCAGCGCCTTCACGTCCTTGGGGAGGCAGCTGCCCCCGAAGCCGCACCCCGCGCCGAAGAAGGCGGACAGCGGGGCCTGCACGTAGCCCGGCCGCTCCGCGTACGGGCGCAGGTAGGCGGCCAGGTGCAGGCCCGCCATCACCTCCACCACGTCGATGCCGCCGAGCGCCTCGCACAGGTTGCCCACCTCGTTGGCGAACGAGATGGCCGTCGCCAGCATCGCGTTCGAGGTGTACTTGATCATCTCCGCCGTGCGACAGTTGGTGCGGAGCTTCGGCGTGTCGGGGAACGGCGCGTACAGCCGGTCCAGGGCCTCCACCGTGCGCGCGTCGATGCCCCCCATGACGATGCGGTCGGGCTCGAGGAAGTCCTCGATGGCCTGGCCCTCGGTGAGGAACTCCGGGTTCATCCCCAGGCCGAAGTCGGCGCCGGCCTTCTTCCCCGATTCCTTCTCCAGGATCGCGCGCACCGGGCCGTCCGTCGTGCCGGGGACGACGGTGCTCTTGACCACGACCGTGTGATAGGCCGGCTTGTCGCGCAGCGCCGCGCCGATCTGCCGGGCCACCTCGCGCACGGTGCTGAGGTCGATCTCCCGGCCGTCGAACGGCGTGCCGACCGCGATCAGCGTCATCTCGGAGTCGTGCACCGACGCGCGGATGTCGGTGGCGACGGTCAGGCCCCGGCCCAGGTGCTTGCGGAGCAGGGGCTCGAGCCCCTCCTCGAAGAACGGAGCGACCCCGCTGCGGATCTTGTCCACCTTCGCCTGGTCGTTGTCCACGCAGCAGACCTGGTGGCCCTTCTCCGAGAGGCAGACCCCGGAGACGAGTCCGACGTACCCCGTGCCGATCACCGAGATGCGCACTATGCGTCCTCCGCCGTGCGGTGGTAGCTGTACCAGACCATCGCGCGCCGCAGCCCCTCGTCCACGAGGACCGTGGGGTGGTAGTCCAGCTGGCGCCGCGCCTTGTCGATGTTCGGGCAGCGGCGGGCGGGATTGTCCACGAGGTAGTCCCGCTCCTGCGCGGCGCCGCGCACCACCTTGCCCTTGTACCCGATGAGGTCCCGGGCCAGCGCCACCACCTTCTCGGCGACCTCGGCCACGGAGATCTCGGGCCGGTCGATGCCGATGTTGTACGCCTCGCCCTTGCCCCCCTGCACCAGGACCTTGTAGTAGCCCATGATCGAATCGGCGCTGTAGCAGAAGGTGCGCGTGGGCGACCCGTCGGAGAGCATCACGATGTCGCGCCCCGAGAAGACGTCGCGCGCGAAGTCCGGCAGCAGCCGGCGGTCCGAGATCTTCAGGCCCGGGCCGTAGTTGTTGAAGGGCCGCGCGCAGCGGACCGGCACCCCGTACTGGTGTGCGAAGTTGACGCACAGCGTCTCGCCGTAGCGCTTCGACTCGTCGTAGCAGGCGCGGGGCCCCGTGCACGAGACGTTGCCGCGGTAGTCCTCCGAGGTGGGGATCTTGTCGGCCGGCGGATCGCCGTAGATCTCGCTGCTCGAGAAGAACAGGAACCCCTCGACCGGGTCCCGGGAGTCCTGGCGGCGCCGCGCGTACTCGAGCAGCGCCCGCAGGCCGTTGATGTTCGCGTCCATGGTCTCGATGGGGTAGCGCCGGTAGTAGGTCGGCGACGCGATCCCCGCCGCGTGGATGATGAACTGGTACTGGCCCATGTCCGTGGGCAGCGGCTGGATCAGGTCCACCGTGCGGATCGTGAGGTTCGGCTCGGCCCCGAGCGCGGTGAGCCACTCCGGCGTGCCCCGGATGAAGTTGTCCCACACCGTCAGCGCGATCGGCGCCTTGGCGTGGTGGCGATTCCAGTGCCGCACCCCGTGCACCAGGTAGTAACCGAGAAAGCCGGCCCCTCCGGTGAGGAGCAGGCGCCGGCCCTCCATCCGGCCGAACGCCTCGCGGGCGCTGGCGCAGAGGTACTCGAGATCGGTGTGCAGGAGCTGTTCCAGGCTCTCCATGATGGTCACGGTGTCCCTTCGGTCCTTCATTGTACCAATCGTCGGGACGGGTGCAAGCCTCGCGCGGCCCGCGCCGCCGGCACGTCCCGCGCGCCCGCGGGGATCATCCCGCCGCCGGCGCGCCCCCGAGCAGCGAGCGCAGCTCGCGCCATATGTGCACCCGGTCCCATCGGGCCAGACGCAGCGCCGTCCCCAACACCCGGAGCTTCTCGCGCGCCGGCAGCGGCGCGCGTGCGATGCTGCGCAGGTGGTCCACGTGGTGGCGCACGCGGAACAGCTTCATCGGCGCCTTCGCCTGCGGGTCGTGGAAGCGCCGCCGCTCCAGCGGCGAGAGCAGCAACGAGAACGCTCCCGGGCTCTGGCGACGGTACAGCAGCACCTCGGGCAGCAGCCGGAACTTCCCGTACAACGCCAGCTCGGCCATCAGGGCCACGTCGCCCGCCGCGAACGGCCGGTCCAGCGCGGTGCGCCGCAGGGCGTCGCGCCGCATCACGCCGCACTGGGCGTTGTTCAGCGCCATCTCCGAGCACACGCGCTCGAACCGCTCGGCCGCCCGCTCCTCCTCGAACGCGAGGTCGCCCGCGTACCGCTCGATGGGCTGATCCCGCTCGTCCACCAGCTCGGTGCGGCCGTAGCACAGCACCACGCCGGGATCGGCCTGCAGCGCGCGGACGCACTGCTCGAGCATCGTCGGTGCGCAGGTGTCGTTCCCCGAGGCCCACTTGAAGAACACGCCGCGTGCCTCGCGCGCCACCACGTTCCAGTTGCGCGCGGCGCCGATGTTCCGCGCCTGGCGCACGTAGCGCACGCGGCGGTCCGCGCGCGCGTACTGCTCGCAGATGCCCGCCGTTCCGTCCGCCGACGCGTTGTCCGAGATGATGAGCTCGAAGTCGGAGAGCGTCTGGCCGAGCAGCGAGTCGAGCGCGCGCGCGAGGAACCGCTCCGCGTTGTAGACCGGAACGCCCACCGACACCAGTGGGTGTCCTCGCACTCCGCCGGCTGCATCAGGCATCGTCGGACCTTCTCCCGCGTCGTGGCGACGACGGACGATCGCTTCGGCCGTAACGCAGGAATCGTTCCCCTGATTTCGTGGCGCGGCGGCTGGATCGCCTCGGATTCACGCGGACCGCCCGGGCCGGGACCCGCCACAATCGTGGCGCACGCGCGACACCGCCGGCCGTCCGCGCGCCCGGCGCTCCCGCGCGGCCTACGCGGAAGGCCGCGGCTCCGCGCGCCCCAGCGCGGTTCGCTTGTAGGTGACCCAGCGCCTGCCCGCGGTCCGGCACAGCAGCCCCAGCGTGTCGAACCGGAGGCGGAGTCCGACGCCGGTGTCACCGAGCGCCTGCAGCGCCGCAGCGGCGTCCGCCTCCGAGAGACCGGAGGCCAGCGTCGCATGGTAACGGTAGCGGTCGTCCTCCAGCGGGTAGGGCCTGACGCCGAACTGTGCGGAGAGGTCCGCGAGGATCCTGCGGCGCAGCGCCTCCAGGCGCGGATCCGTCCGGATGCCCAGGTACACGATGCCGTGGCCCTCGAAGCGGCCCACGCCGTCGGTCTCGAGATCGAACGGCTCGGTCTCGCCCGCCAGCCGGTCGAAGTAGCGCTCGGCGGGCTCCAGCGCCTCGACCTGAAACGCCTGCTTGATGGTGATGTGCGGGCAGTCGTCGAGCGAGCCGGGGCGGTAGCGCGCCAGCACCCGCGCCTGGGCGCGGCGGACGAAGTTGTGGACCTCGTCGCCGGGCACGATCGCATAGGCGACCCAGGTGGGCGCCGCCGGCGGCTCCCCCGTCCAGCCGAGCCGCGCCAGGATCCGTCGCACGCCGGGAGTCATCGCGACCGCGTCGCCTCGTGTCGGCGGCTCACCTCAGGGGCGAAAGACCAGCTTGCGGCCGAAGAAGGCCTCGGCGAACCCCGAGCGCGAGCGGCACTCCATCCCGCGCAGCCGCATCAACCCGAAGAAGACGCCCTCGCCGAACCAGTCGCGGTGCCGCTGGCTGGCGAACGCGCGCATCAGGCTGGTGACCTTGCGCCGCGCCGCGGAGGCGGCGACCGGCACGTACAGGTTGGGAGTGGAGAGGTCGCCGTCCCACTTCGGGATCTCGTACTCCGCGACGGTCTGGCGCCGGAAGGTGTTCCAGGCGACGTCGGACAGGACCCGGTGATCCTGGTGGCGGTCGTCGCGGAAGTGCGTGAAGACGAGGTCCGGCGAGAACCGCGCGGCCAGCGCTTCGAAGGCGTCCTTGATCGCGGTGAAGTGCGCCGGGAAGTGCGCGTCGCGGAACTGGTGCAGCACGAGGCGCCGCGCCGCGTCCTTGCCGAGGAACAGTCGCGCGCTGTGGGCGGCCTCCTCGGCGCGGCGGTCGTTGCCGCTGAAGACGGCCCACCGGACGTCCGCGCCCTGGCGGACGAGGTCCAGGACGGTCGCGCCGCACCCGATCTCGATGTCGTCCGGGTGCGCGCCGACGCAGAGCACCTTGAGCCGGCCGCGGTGCGGCAACGTCAGCGGCAGCGGCGCGTGCGGATTCGACTGGCGGCCCACGTGGCTCCACCGGGTTGGAGGGATCGGTCGGGCCTCAAGTATGCGCGGCCCACCCGAACGAGGTCAATCGGCCCGGGCCGGCGCGGCCGCGCGTCGGCGCGCGGCGCGCGGTGGCGTGCCCGGCGCCGCGCCCTTAGACTTTGGCCGTGATCCGCCACTACTTCACCGTCGACGTCGAGGAGCACTTCCAGGTGCTCTCGCTGGCGCCCTGGGTCGCGCGCGAGCGCTGGGATTCCCTCGAGAGCCGCGTGTCCCGGAACGTGGACCGGCTGCTGCAGCTGCTGGCCGACCACGGCGCCACGGGCACCTTCTTCACTCTCGGCTGGGTGGCCGAGCGGCAGCCGGCGATGGTGAAGGCGATCGCGGCGGCGGGGCACGAGGTGGCGTCGCACGGCTACGACCACCGCCGCGTCGTGGAGCTCTCGCCCGAGGCGTTCCGCGACCAGGTCCGGCGCACCAAGGCGATCCTCGAGGCCCTGAGCGGGCAGCCGTGCCTCGGCTATCGCGCGCCCAACTACTCGATCGTCGCGGGCCGCGAGTGGGCGCTCGACATCCTGGTCGAGGAAGGCTACCGCTACGACTCGTCGCTGTTCCCGATCACGCGGCCGGGCTACGGCTACGCGGGCGGCGGCCGGGACCCGTACTGGCTCGATCGCCCGGCGGGGAAGCTGTTCGAGGTGCCGCCCACGACGCTGCGGCGGGCGGGTCTCAACCTGCCCGCCGCCGGTGGAGCGTACTTCCGCCTCCTGCCGCCCGTGCTGGTGCGCTCGGCGTTGCGCGACGCCGAGCGGCGCGGGCAGCCGGGGACCTTCTACCTGCATCCCTGGGAGATCGACCCCGGGCAGCCGCGGTTCGACGTGCCGCTCCTCACCCGGGTGCGCCACTACGGCGGCCTCGCCGGCACGTGGCGGCGCCTGGAGCGCCTGATGCGCGAGTTCCGCTTCGTCAGCGTCGCGGAAGGGATGCGGGCCGCGGGAGCCGCCGCGGCGTGAGCGGCCTCGTGGTGGCGCCGTTCGACGGCGACCCGGCGGCGTGGGACGCGTTCGTCCGCGCGGCGAGCGGCTGGAGCCACTTCCACCTGTGGGGCTGGAAGCCGGTCCTCGAGCGGACCCATCGCCACTCCTGCATCTACCTGGCGGCCACGGCCGACGGCGCGCTCGCGGGCGTGCTGCCGCTGGTGCGGGTCAAGAGCCGGCTGTTCGGGCACTACCTCGTCTCGATGCCGTTCCTCAACTACGGCGGACCGCTGGGCGGTGCGGCAGCGGTGCGCGCGCTGACGGACGAGGCCGTCCGCATCGCCGAGCGGGACGGCGTGAAGCTGCTCGAGCTGCGGAGCCGGGAGCCGCTCCCCGTGGATCTGCCGGTGTCGCACCGCAAGATCACCGTGGTGCTCGATCTGGTGCCCGGGAACCCGGAGGGCGTGTTCGCGAAGTTCCCGGCCAAGCTCAGGAGCCAGGTCCGGCGTCCCGCCAAGGAAGGGGTCGCGGTCCGGTTCGGCCGCGAGCAGGTGGCGCCGTTCTTCCAGGTGTTCGCGCGGCACATGCGGGACCTCGGCACGCCCACCCAGCCGCGGAGCCTGTTCGAGGCGATCGCGGCGGAGTTCGGGGACGACGCCTGGTTCGGATGCGCCTATCTCGGCGACGTGCCGATCGCGTGCGGCGCGGGCTTCCGCTTCGGCGGGGAGTTCGAGATGACGTGGGCGTCGGCCCTCGTCGTCTACAACCGCCTGTCGCCGAACATGGCGCTCTACTGGGCGTTCATCGAGCGGGCGGCGCGGGAAGGGGTCGCGCTGTTCAACTTCGGCCGGTGCACGCCCGGCAGCGGCACGCATCGCTTCAAGCAGCAGTGGGGTGGACGCGACGTCCCGCTGCACTGGTACCAGCGCGCCGCCGGGGGAGGCGATGCCCATACGCCCTCGCCCGACGACGGCGCGTACCGCTGGGGGCCGAAGCTGTGGTCCCGGCTGCCGGTGCCGGTGGCGACGGCGCTCGGGCCGCACATCGTCCGCGGCATCCCGTGAGCTGGCGGCGCCAGCTGCCCGCCTACTCGCCGCTGCCGCTGCGGGCGGTCGGCGCGGGCGCGGCCGGCCTCGTGGCGGGCGCCGCCGCGGCGCGCGTCCGCGTCGCGGAGGAGCTGCGGCGATCGTACGGCGGGGCGGAGGTCGTGCTCACCGACAGCGGCACCAGCGCGCTGACCTGCGCCATCCGGGGCTCGGCCGCCGGCCGGCCGGACGCCCCGGTCGCGCTGCCCGCCTACGCCTGCTACGACGTCGCCACCGCCGCGGACGGCGCCGGGTTCCCGGTGCTGCTGTACGACGTCGATCCGGCCACCCTCGCGCCCGACCTCGCGTCGCTGGGGCGGGCCCTCGGCGGCGGCGTGCGGGCGGTCGTACTCGTGCACCTCTACGGCGTGCCGGTGGACCCGGAGCCGGTCCGGGCCGCGGCGCGCGCGGCGGGCGCGGTGCTGATCGAGGACGCGGCCCAGGGCGCCGGCGCCAGCTTCGGCGGCCGTCCCCTCGGCTCGTTCGGCGACCTCGCCGTCCTGAGCTTCGGCCGCGGGAAGGGCAACACCGGCGGCCGGGGCGGGGCGCTCCTCGCCAACGGCGAGCGCGGCCGCGCCCTGCTGGCCGGCTCGGGCACGGCGGACCTCGTGCCGGGCGGCGGCCTGAAGGAGCTGGTGCAGCTCAAGGCGCAGTGGCTGCTCGGACGTCCTTCGCTGTACGCGCTGCCGTCGGCGCTGCCGTTCCTGCGGCTGGGCGAAACCGTGTACCACGCGCCCACGCCCGCCGGCGCGATGAGCGCGGTGGCCGCGCGCGCCCTGGCCGTGACACTGCCCCTCGGCGAGGCCGAGGCGGAGATTCGTCGCGCCAACGCGGGCCGCCTGCTCGCGCGGCGAGGCCCGGGCGTGACGCCGGTGCGCGTGCCGGCGGGCGGCGTGGCGGGTTACCTGCGACTGCCGTTCGTCGCCGGGGATGCCGCCCGCGCGGCCGGCGCCTCGAGCGGCGCGCGCGCGCTCGGGATCATGCCGGGCTACCCGCAGGCGCTCTGCGACCTGCCGGGCTTCGCCGCGCGCGTGGTGAACCGCCGCGACCCGTTCGCCGGGGCGCGGACGCTGGCCGAGCGTCTCGTCACCCTGCCGACCCACGGCCTGCTGAGCGATGCGGACCTCGACCGTCTCGCGGCGTGGCTCGAGCGCAACTGACGGCGGGTTGTTGCGCTTCCGCAACGGACTCGCGCGCGCGCCGCATGGCCGCGCGCCGCGGCGGGCGGCGTAGCACATTGGCTGTTGGTCACTTACGTTTCGCCCGGCACGAGCCCGTCCGAGTGCGCGGTTCTTGCGCATGGGACGTCCCGACCACACCAGGTCAGGGCTCCGTGACGACGATTCACAACATCCTCAGGGGCGTCGCCCGGTACCGCGACGGCGGCGCCGCGAGCCTGCTGCGGGACGGCGAGGTTCACGTCTGGACGCTCCGGCTCGATCTCGATCGGGCGGCACAGGATCGGCTGGAGGCCTTCCTGTCGGCGGCGGAAGTCGCGCGCGCCCACCGCTTCGTGCACGCGGCCGACCGGCGGCGCTACGTATGTGCGCACGGCCTGCTGCGGCTGGTGCTGAGCGGGTACGTCGGCCGCGGGCCGCGGGAGATCACGTTCGAGGAGGGCCCCGGCGGGAAGCCGCGCCTGGCCGATCAGCCGGGCCCGCGCTTCAACCTCTCGCATGCCGAGGATCTCGCGCTGGTCGCGGTGAGCCGGGACCGCGAGGTCGGCATCGACGTGGAGCGGATCCGGGAGATCGGCAGCCTCCGCGCCCTGGCCGACGCCTGCTTCTCGCCGGCGGAGCGGGCCGCGCTCGCGGCGATCGCGGGGCCGTTGCGGCTCCAGGCGGCGTTCGCCGGCTGGACGCGCAAGGAGGCGTTCCTCAAGGCGCTGGGCGAGGGCCTGGCGCGGCCGCTCGACTCGTTCGACGTGACCCTGGTGCCCGGGGAGCCGGCGCGGCTGCTCAGGGTCGAGGATGCGCCGGACGCGCCCGGCCGCTACACGCTGCGCGCCGTACAGCCGGCGCCCGGCTACGTGGGCGCCGTGGCGGTCGAGGGCCGCGGCACGGCGATCCGCGCCCGGCCGTGGGAGATGCTGGGGGCCCTGCTGGAGGCGGGCGGGGAGCGGCGCGCGGGGCGCCGCGGCCGTGCGGAGCCGGCGGGCGGCGAGGCGCCGCCGGGCCGGGAATGCGCCTAGTCCGTCGGGCGCGCGGCGCGCCAGCGTGCCGCGCGCGTCTTTGATCGGCGAGAGAACACCATGACGTCGTCCGCTTACGAGTCTCCGTGGATGAACGACGAGCTGCGGCTGTTCCGCGACAGCGTCCGGCGCTTCATCCAGGAGGAGTTCGTCCCGCGCCAGCCCCAGTGGCGCGAGCAGCACCATCCCGACGCGGCGGACTGGCGCAAGGCCGGCGAGGTCGGCCTGCTCCTGCCGGACGTGCCGGCCGAGTACGGCGGCGGCGGCGGCACGTTCGCGCACGAGTGCGTCGTGCTGGAGGAGTTGGCGCGCGCCGGCGTGCATTTCGGCTCCAACGTGCAGGGCACCGTGGCGCACTACGTCCACGGCTACGGTACCGAGGAGCAGAAGCGCGCCTGGCTGCCGCGCATGGCCGCGGGCGAGCTGGTGGGTGCGATCGCGATGACCGAGCCGGCCGCGGGCTCGGACCTCGCCGGCATCAAGACCACGGCGGTCCGGGACGGCGACCACTACGTCGTCAACGGCTCCAAGACGATGATCACCAACGGCTGGCACGCCGGGCTGGTGTGCCTGGCGGTGAAGACCAACCCCGCGGCGCCGCCGATGCGCGCGGTCTCCCTGGTGATGGTGGAGACGAAGGACCTCAAGGGCTACGGCGTCGGCAAGCCGCTCGAGAAGGTGGGCATGCACGGCCAGGACACCTGCGAGCTGTTCTTCGAGAACGTGCGGGTGCCGGCCGCCAACCTGCTCGGGGCGGCCGAGGGGCGCGGGATGTCCCAGATGATGCAGCGGCTGCCGTTCGAGCGGCTGTCGATCGCGGTGGGCGCGGTCGCGATGGCCGAGGAGGCGGTCGCCATCACGCTCCGCTACGCCAAGGAGCGGGCCCTGTACGGCAAGCCGCTGTTCGACCTGCAGAACGCGCGGTTCAAGCTGGTGGAATGCGCCGCGCAGGCGCGGGTCGGCCGCGTGTTCGTGGACGACTGCGTCGTGCGGTTCATCGCCGGCGCGCTCGACGACGTCGGGGCGGCGCTGGCCAAGTACTGGATGACGGAGACCCAGTGCCGCGTGGTGGACGAGTGCGTCCAGCTGCATGGCGGCTACGGCTACATGACCGAGTACGCGATCGCCCGGATGTGGGCCGACAGCCGGGTGCAGCGCATCTATGCCGGGACCAACGAAACGATGAAGGAGCTGATCGCGTGGTCGCTCTGACGTCGGTCGGCGCGGCGTCCGCCGGCGGCGGGCCCGGCCGGCCGGCGCCGGCCGGCGCCGAGCGCGACCGGATCCTCAAGGAGTGGAACGACACGCGGGCCGAGTTTCCGGACGCGTGCGCGCACGAGCTGTTCGAGCGGCAGGTCGCGCGCGACCCCGCGGCGACCGCCGTGGTGCACCCCGGCGGGCGGCTGACCTACGGCGAGCTGAACGAGCGGGCGAACCGGATCGCGCACCACCTGCGCCGCCGCGGGGTGCGGCCGGACACCCTGGTGGGGGTGTCGCTGCACCGCACGCCGCTGATGGTCGCCGGGCTCCTGGGCGTGTGGAAGGCCGGCGCGGCGTACGTGCCGCTCGACCCCACCTATCCGCCGGAGCGGCTCGCGTTCCTGGTGGACGACGCGGCGGTGCACGTGCTGCTGGCGGACGCGAAGGCGCGGCCGCTGTTCCCGCGCTTCGAGGACAAGCTGGTGTGCCTCGACACCGACTGGGCGGCGCTCGAGCGCGAGAGCGGCGAGAATCCGGGCGCCGCGGCGACGCCCGCGAACCTGGCCTACGTCATCTACACCTCCGGCTCGACCGGCAAGCCCAAGGGCGCGCTGATCGAGCACCGCGGCCTGGTCAACTACCTGTGGTACGCGATCCGGCACTACGGCGTCGTGGCCGGCGACTCGGTCCCGGTCCACTCCTCGATCTCCTTCGACCTCACGGTCACCAGCCTGTTTCCGGCGCTGCTCGCGGGCGGGCACGTGGAGCTGGTGCCCGAGGACGTCGGGGCGCAGAGCCTGGTGGCGAGCCTCCGGGACGGCCGGCAGCGCGGGCTGGTCAAGATCACGCCCGCCCACCTCGAGCTGCTGAACCAGCAGGTCGGCGCGGGCGAGGCGGCCAACATCACGCGCGCCTTCATCATCGGCGGCGAGGCACTGACGGCCGAGAGCCTGCGGCTGTGGCGGCAGGCGGCGCCCCGGACGCGCCTGATCAACGAGTACGGGCCCACGGAGACGGTGGTCGGCTGCTGCATCCACGAGGTCCGGCCCGACGACCCGGACAGCGGAGCGATCGCCATCGGGCGTCCGATCGCGAATACCGAGCTGTACGTGCTCGACGAGTCGCTCCAGCCGGTCGCGATCGGCGAGATGGGCGAGCTGTACATCGGCGGCGCGGGCGTCGCGCGCGGCTACCTGAACCGGCCCGACCTCACCCAGCAGCGCTTCCTGCCCGACACCTTCTCGGGGCGGTCCGGCGCCCGCCTCTACAAGACCGGTGACCTCGCGCGCTGGCGCAGCGACGGGATCCTCGAGTACCTCGGCCGCGTGGACGACCAGGTCAAGGTGCACGGCTACCGGATCGAGCTCGGCGAGATCGAGGCGACGCTCGCGGGCCAGCCCGACGTGCGCTCGTGCACGGTGCTGCTGCGCGAGGACTCGCCCGGCAACAAGCAGCTGGTGGGCTACGTCGTGCCGCGCGCGGACCGCGCGCCGGCGCCGGACGACCTGCGCCGGTTCCTGAAGGAGCGGATGCCCGAGTACATGGTGCCCGCGCACTTCGTGCTGCTGGAGACGTTCCCGCTCACCCAGAACGGCAAGGTGGACCGGAGGGCGCTGCCGGCGCCGACCTACGAGAACGCCTCCGGGGCGCAGGCGTACGCCGCGCCGCGCACCGAGACCGAGCAGCGGCTCGCGGCGCTGTGGTCGGACCTGCTCAAGCTCGAGCGGGTCGGCGTCGAGGACGACGTCTTCGACCTCGGCGCCACGTCGCTGATGGTCGTGTCCGCGGTGACCCAGATCCAGGCCGCGTTCGGCGTGGCGCTGCACATCCAGACGGTGTTCGAGAACCCCACGGTCGCCGAGATGGCGTCCGCGCTCGAGGCCGCGCGCCGCAAGAGCCGGCCCGCCGCCGCCGCGGCGCCGCCCGCGCCGGCGGCCGCCCCGCCGAGCGTGGCCGCGCCCGCGCCGGCCGGCGAGGCACACCCGGTGCCGATCCGCTTCGGCCCGCCGGGCCGCGAGCTGTTCGGCCTCTACCAGCCGCCGTCGGGCGGACAGGACCGGCGCGAGTGCTGCGTGCTGTGCAACCCGTTCGGCCAGGAGGCGGTCCGCTCGCACCGCGTGTTCCGGATCCTCGCCGACCGCCTCTCGCGCGCCGGCCTGCACGTGCTGCGGTTCGACTACCTGGGCACCGGAGACTCCGCCGGCGCCGACGAGGAGGGCAGCCTCGCCGTCTGGACGGAGGACGTCGTGCGGGCCAGCGACGAGATCGTGCGCCGCAGCAGCTCGTCGCAGGTCGCGTGGCTCGGCCTGCGGCTCGGCGCGACCCTGGCGGCGCTGGCCTCGCGGAACGCGGCGCGGCCCCCCCGGCGCCTGGTGCTGTGGGATCCCGTGACCGACGGGGCGGCCTACGTCGCCGAGCTGGCCGAGGCGCACGTCGCCGCGCGCAAGGACGCCTTCGGGCTGCGGTGGGAAGCCGAGAGCCGGCTCCGCGCCCAGGCGCTGGAGGAGGCGAAGTCCGAGTCGCTCGGCTACCCGCTGACCCCGGACTTCACGGCGCAGCTGGGCGCGCTCGGGCCCGCGTCGTTCCGGGGCGCGCGCGCCGGGCGCGTGACCCTGGTGGGCGCCCGCGCCGGCGAAGCGTGGGCCGGCCTCGCGGAGCAGCTGGCCGCCGGCGGCGCCGCCGTCGCCACCCGGACCACGGCCTCCGACGTCGTGTGGCTGCTCAACGACATGCTCAACGATTCGCTCATCCCGCCGGACGACATCCGCAGCCTCGTCGCCGCGCTCTCGGAGGACGCATGATCGAGCGGTCGGTCACCTTCGGCGCCGACGACGGCCTCGTGGGCACGATCGTGCTGCCGGACGGGCCCGGCGGCGCGGCCGCCGGCATCGGCGTCCTGCTGTTCAACGCCGGCATGGTGCACCGCGTCGGGCCGCATCGCTTCAACGTGCGGCTCTCCCGCCAGCTGGCGGCGCGCGGCATTCCGTCCATCCGCTTCGACCTGGCCGGGCACGGCGACAGCGCGCGGCTCACGGGCCAGCACTCGTTCGAGGAGCAGGCGGTGGTGGACGTGCGCGCCGCGATGGACGCCCTCGGCGCGGCGGCCCAGGTCCGGCGCTTCGGCATCTTCGGGCATTGTTCCGGCGCCTACCACGGCTACGGGGCGGCGCTGGCCGACGAGCGGGTGGTGGGCCTGCTGATGCTGGACGCCTACCGTTACCCGACCTTCAAGACCCACGCCTACCACTATCTGACCGCGCTGCGCCAGCCGCACTTCGCGCGCCGGGTCCTCGGTTTCGTGGGCCGCGGCCTCTCGGGCCTCGGCCGCTGGCGCCGGCCGCCCGCCGGCCGCATCGCCGCCGAGCACCCGGTCCCGGAGCTCGGCCGGGTGAACTTCATCCCGTCCAAGGAGGTGTTCGCCGAGGGGTTGAAGGTCCTGCTCGCGCGCGGCGTCCGGCTGGGGATGGTCTACTCCGGTGGCGAGATCCGGCACTACAACTACCGGGAACAGTTCCGCGACACGTTCGCGCCCTTCGGCATCGGCGACCGCATTCCGGTCGAGTTCCTGCCCGACTCCGATCACCAGGCCACGACCCTCGCCAGCCAGGCGGCCCTCGCGCGCCTGATCCTGGCCTGGGGCGGGGAGCTGCTCGCGGACGGGGCCCCCGCCGCGGCGCGCACGGCCTAGTGCCGCGCCCCGGCGACCGGAACGCCCCGACGCTGCCGCCGCCGCGACGGCCGCCGCCATGAGCCGGTACGATCCGGCGGCGCTCCAGCGGCTGCTGTTCCGGCGCCAGTTCGTCCTCGGCCCCCGTGCGGTCGACCGCTTTCCCTCGTGGCAGCACGTCGCTCTCGGCCCCGACCTCTGGCTGACCGTCCATCCTGACCTCGGCGTCACCCGTGTCGCCGCCGGGGAGCGATCGGCCGTCCTGCTGGGCTACGTCGTCGACCCGTCGCACCCCGCGGCCGGCGACGCCGAGATCCTCGCCGCGCTGCTGGACGGCGCCCGCGCCGGCGGCGACGTGCTGGAGCGGACCGCCTCCCTCGGGGGACGGTGGGTGCTCGTCGTGCACGACGGCGAGCGGACCATCCTGTTCGCCGACGCGGCCGGCCTGCGCCAGGTCGCCTACACCGAAGGGCCGGCGCCCGGACAGCGGTGGTGCGCCTCCCAGCCCGCGCTGCTGGCCGAGGTCGTCGGCGCGAGGACGGACGATGAGGCCGCCGCCTTCCTCGCATCGGCCGACCCGGATCGCCACACGAGCCTGCTGTGGTTCCCCGGCGACGCCACGCCCTACCACGGGGTCCGGGTCCTCCTGCCCAACCACTACCTGGATCTGCGCACGGGGCGGCCGACCAGGTACTGGCCGGTGACGGACGTGCCCGTGACGACGCGCCGGGCGGCGCTCGGCCGCAGCCTCGAGATCATCACGGGGCTGATGGAGGGCGTGGGCGGGCGGTTCGCGCTGATGCCCGCGCTCACGGCCGGCTGGGACAGCCGCATCACGCTGGCGGCGAGCCGCGCGGCCTCGGGAAGTGCCTTCTACTACACGGGTCTGTTCGGTGAGAAGACGGAGGACGCACCCGACGTCACCGTGCCGTCCAGGCTGCTGGCGCGCATGGGACTGAGGCACGCGATCCTCGACGGCCGGAGCCGGATCGACGACGCGTTCGCCGCGACCTACCGGCGCAACGTCACCCCCGCCTTCGAGCCGTACTGCGCGCTGGCACAGGCGGTGCTCGACGGATCCCCGGACGGAGGCGTGATCGTCTCGGGCGACGCGGGAGAGATCGTCCGGTGCGACGACGCCTCGGGGCGCTTCGCCGGCGGGGACCTGACCGCGCGCGACCTCGCGGCGCTGACCCGGCTGCCGGAGCACCCGTTCGCGCTGGCGGCCTTCGAGCGGTGGCTCGCGGGCGCGCGGGCCCACCGCCACAACGTGCCGCTGCGGGACCTGTTCGCCTGGGAGCAGGAGGCGGGCCGGCTGCAGGCCGCGCTCCTGGCCGAGCTCGACATCGCCCGCGAGTCCTTCGCCCCGTTCAGCTGCCGCACCCTGCTCACCACGCTGCTCGGCGTCTCGGAGCGCTACCGCCAGGAGCCCGCCTACTACCTCTTCCGGTCCCTGATCCGGCGCCTGTGGCCCGACGTGCTGGTCGAGCCCATCAACGGCTGGCCGCAGGTCGGCGCCCAGGCCGCCCTGCGCCGGACGCTGGAATGGGCCGGCCTGCTGCGGCTCGTGCCGCGGCCCGTCAAGCGGATGGCGAAGAGGCTGCTGGGGCGCAACGGATCCGACTCCGGGGCGGACGCGTGACCGCACCGATGGCCGTGCTGGTGTCGGTGGACACGGAAGAGGACAACTGGGGACGCGCGCGCACCGGCGTCACCGTGGACAACATCCGCGAGCTGCCCGGCTTCCAGGCCCGCTGCGAGCGGCTCGGCCTGCGGCCGACCTACTTCACGACTTGGCAGGTTGCCACCGTGCCGTGGGCGGCGGGCATCCTGCGAGATCTGTCCCAGGGCGGGCGCGCCGAGGTCGGCGCGCACCTGCACCCCTGGAACACGCCGCCGCTGGACGAGGAGTTCGTGGCGCGCAACTCGATGACCAAGAACCTGCCGCCGCCGCTGCAGTGCGCCAAGCTCGCCGGCCTCACCCGTGCCATCGCGCTGGGGACCGGCGTGCGCCCGACCTCGTTCCGGGCCGGCCGCTACGGCCTGGGCCGGGACACCACGCAGGCCCTGATCGAGCAGGGCTACCTCGTCGACAGCAGCGTGACCCCGTGGGTGTCGTGGGTGGAGATGGACGACGGCGCCGACTTCGTCGGGGCGCCGCTCTCGATCTACGCCCTCGACGGCACGACCGACCCGTGCCTCGGGGTCGCGGGCGGCCCCCTGGTGGAAGTCCCGCTGTCCTGCGGGTACACGCGCTGGCCGTTCGAGCGCTGGTCGCGCGTCCACGGCGCGCTGACCGGCAGCGGGCTGCGGCGGCTGCGGCTCGCGGGCGTCGCGGCCCGCCTGGGGCTGCTCCAGAAGGTCATGCTGAGCCCCGAGATCAGCTCGCCGGCCGACGGCCTGCGGCTGGCGAGGCTCCTCGCCGCCCACGGCGTGACGCACCTGCATCTGACCTTGCACAGCCCCACGCTGCGGCCCGGCCTGTCGCCCTTCGCGCGCTCGCGCGCTGACGTGGAGCGGCTGCACGACTGGATCGCCCGGTTCCTCGACGGCCTCGCGCGCACGGCGAGCGTCGCGTTCGCCACCGTCGGCGAGGCGGCGTTGCTCCAGCCGGGTGCCGCTCGTCGCCCGCCGGGCGCGGCGAGCGTGGCGGGCCCGGCGGCCGGCCGGCCGGCGCCCCTCGTCGTCCGGCGCCCGAGGCGGTTGCTGGTCGTGAGCTACCACTATCCGCCCGACGGGGCGGTCGGAGGCCTGCGGTGGGCGGGCCTCTCGAAGTACCTCGTGCGGCAGGGCTGGGAGGTCCACGTCCTCACGGGCTCGACGGCCACGCCGGCCGGGCTGCGCGACGGCGTGCAGGTGCACGTCTGCCCGCGGCGCGCGACGCTGAACGACGCGTACAACGCCCTCGCGCGGAAGGCGCGCGGGCTGCTGCGGCGCCGGACCGCCGGCGCCGGCGCCGCGCCGGCCGCGCCGCAGGGCGGCGACGGCACCATGGTCCCGGCGTCGCCGAGCCTCAGGCGCCGGCTCGCGTCGCTCCTCGGCTTCCCGGATCAGAGCCGCGGCTGGACGCTGCGCGCGACGCGGCGGGCCCGCGAGCTGATTCGTGCCGTCGAGCCGGACGTGGTGGTCACCAGCGGCCCGCCGCACACCGCGCACGTGGTCGGCGCCCGGGCCTGTGCGGCGGAGCGGGTGCCGCTGGTGGTGGATTTCCGCGACCCCTGGTTCACGGAGCTGTACGCGTCCGGGATCGCGCGCGCCCTCGCGCGCCGCCTGGAGCGCCGGGTGTTCGAGGTCGCGCGCGAGGCGATCGCGAACACGCCCGAGCTGGCCGAGGCGGTCGCGGCGCGGTTTCCGGCGCGGAAGGCCACCTGGGTGCGCAACGGCGTGGATCCGGAGCAGCTGCCCGGAGTGGAGGCCGTGCGGGAGCCCGGGCTCACCATCGTGCACGCCGGCACGCTCTACATCAGGCGCAACCTCGGCCCGGTGCTGAGCGCGTTCCGGGCGCTGCTCGACCGGCATCCGGAGATCGGACCGGCCGAGGCGCGCATTCACGTCGCCGGACACCTGGACGAGGGCCGGCAGGCGGACCTGCGCGCGCAGACGAGCCGCGCCGGACTCGAGGCCTACGTCCATCTGGCCGGCGTGGTGTCGCGGGCCGAGGCGCTGCGCCTCGCCGCCGGGTCGTCGGCCTCGATCGTCCTGGCGCAGGACCAGCAGGTGATGATCCCCGCCAAGCTCTACGAGCTGCTGGCGATGCGGGTCCCGACCGTCGTGATCACGGAGACGGACAGCGCGTCGGCGGCCGAGGCCGGGAGGCTGGGGGCCTACGTGGTGGCGCCGGACGACGTGGCCGGCCTCGCCGATCTGTTCGAAGCCTTGTGGCGGGGTCGCGCGCCGGCGGTGACGGGCACGCCGGAGGCGTTCGACTACGCTACGCTGGCGAGGCGGATGGCGAAGGTGCTGGTGCCGGCGGACGGGGCTTGATCGTGGGCAGCGTCCTTTCTGTTGCACGTCCGCAACAACGCGGCACTCGCGCACCCGCCGCTGTCGGCGGGGACGGCCGTAGTCCACGGAGCGAGGCCAACTTACGTTTAACGGCGCTCGCCGGGCTCCGGTGCGCGCTTCTTGCTTGACAGGCATCCCGATCTACCGCCACGAGGCTGCGTGACCACGACGCCACAGCTGATTCTCGGCATCTCCGCGTTCTACCACGACAGCGCCGCCTGCCTGCTCCGGGACGGCGAGATCGTGGCGGCCGCGCAGGAGGAGCGTTTCACCCGCAAGAAGGGCGACGCGAACTATCCGGCCAACGCCGTGGCCTACTGCCTCAAGGCGGGGGGCATCACGGCGCAGGACCTGACGGCCGTCGGCTTCTACGACAAGCCGATCCTGAAGTTCGAGCGCATCCTCGACACGTACCTGGGCACGGCTCCCCGGGGCTTCAAGCAGTTCCTGATGGCGGGCCCGCTGTGGATCAAGGAGAAGCTGTTCACCGAGCGGGACCTGCGGGCCAAGCTGGGCTACGAGGGCGAGATGCTGTTCGCGGAGCACCACGAGTCGCACGCCGCGAGCGCGTTCTTCCCCTCGCCGTTCGAGGAGGCGGCGCTGCTGACGATGGACGGCGTGGGGGAGTGGGCCACCGCGTCGTTCGGCGTCGGGAAGGGGAACGACATCGAGCTGCTGAAGGAGCTGTTCTGGCCGGACTCGCTCGGGCTGCTCTACTCCGCCTTCACCTACTACACGGGCTTCAAGGTCAACTCGGGCGAATACAAGGTGATGGGCCTGGCGCCGTACGGCGAGCCCAGGTTCGTCAAGCTGATCTACGATCACCTCATCGACCTGCGGGACGACGGCTCGTTCCGGCTGAACCAGGACTACTTCGACTACCTGGGTGGCCTGACGATGACGAACGGGCGGTTCCACGACCTGTTCGGCGGGCCGCCGCGCGTGCCGGAGACCAAGCTGTCGCAGCGGGACATGGACCTCGCGCGCTCGGTGCAGGACGTGTGCGAGGACGTGATGATGCGGATGGCCCGGACGGTGCACAAAGTGACGGGCCAGGAGAACCTGTGCCTCGCGGGCGGCGTGGCCCTCAACTGCGTGGGCAACGGGAAGATCCTGCGCGAGGGCCCGTTCAAGCGGCTGTGGATCCAGCCGGCCGCCGGCGACGCGGGCGGCGCGCTGGGCGTGGCGCAGCTCATCTGGCACCGCCACCTGAAGCGGCCGCGCACCGTGACGCCCGGCAGGGACACGATGAAGGGCGCGTACCTCGGCCCGTCCTACAGCGACGCGGAAATCGAGGCGTTCCTCGAGTCGGCGGGCGCGGTGTACCACCGGCTCGACCGCCAGCCGCTGCTGGAGACGACGGCCAGGCTCCTGGCCGACGAGAAGATCGTCGGCTGGTTCAACGGGCGGATGGAGTTCGGCCCGCGCGCGCTGGGCTCGCGCAGCATCCTCGGCGACCCGCGCAGCCCGCGGATGCAGGCGCAGATGAACATCAAGATCAAGTTCCGGGAGGGGTTCCGCCCGTTCGCGCCGAGCGTGCTGCGCGAGCGCGTATGCGACTGGTTCGAGATGAACTGCGACTCGCCGTACATGCTGCTCGTGGCGCCGGTCAAGAAGGAGCGGCAGATCCCCATGACGACCGACCAGCGCCGGCTGTGGGGACTCGACCTCCTCAACGTGCCGCGGTCCGACATCCCGGCGGTGACCCACATCGACTACTCCGCCCGGGTGCAGACCGTGAGCCGGGACGTCAACCCCGACTACTACGACCTCATCGGACAGTTCGAGAAGCTGACCGGCTGCCCGGTGGTGGTGAACACGTCGTTCAACGTCCGCGGCGAGCCGATCGTGTGCACCCCGAAGGACGCGCACACCTGCTTCATGCGGACCCACATCGACGCCCTGGTCCTCGGCCCGTTCCTGCTGCACAAGGCGGAGCAGCCGGCCTGGAAGGAGACGGAGAATTGGAAGCAGGAATTCCAGCTCGATTGACCGCGGCGCAGGGCCGCAAGTTCGGCCTGACCGTCGGCCTCGCGTTCCTGGTGCTGGCGGCGCTGCTGCACTTCTGGCGGCACCGCGAGGCGGCCGCGGCGGTGGGCGCCGGGCTCGGCGGCCTGCTCGTGCTGGCGGCGCTGCTCGTGCCCACGCGGCTCGGGCCGCTCGAGCGGGCGTGGATGGGGCTCGCGCGGCTCATCTCGAAGGTCACGACCCCGGTCTTCATGGGCGTCGTGTTCTTCGTCGTCGTGACGCCCATCGGCCTGCTGATGCGGCTCCTGGGACGCCGCGCCCTGGTGCACCCCGAGCGGGACGGGGGGTTCTGGGCGCCGCCGGCCTCGGGTGGGCGCAGCGACATCGAACGCCAATTCTAGGATCCGACCATGGCCAAGCGGGGGCTGCTGGGCGAGCTGTGGGCCTTCATGAAGGTCCGCAAGAAGTGGTGGCTGCTGCCCATCATCGTGGTGCTGCTGCTGGTGGGGGCGCTGCTGATCTTCGCGCAGGGGTCGGCCCTGGCGCCGTTCATCTACACGATCTTCTGAGCGCCGCGCCGCGCCGTCAGCGCGGCCGGCCGACCATCGCCAGCGCCGGCGCTCCGGCCGCGCCGCGGGCCCGTGCCGGCGCCGCCTTGCCGTTGGGTCGCGTCAGGTGCACGAGCAGCGCGTTGATGGTGAGCAGCGTGTAGAACCAGTGCACGTCGAAGATCTGGTTGTAGAAGTAGGCCGTCAGCAGGAAGGCCAGCATGCTGGCCTCGAGGCCGAACGACAGGTACCGGAGGTCGAGTTGCCCGCCGGACTGCGCGGCCCAGGTCTCCCGGCGCCGCTGGTGGCGCAGCTTCCGGTTGAGCCGGAAGAAATCCCACACCATCCACAGGAAGATCGCCGCCCCCACGGTGCCGAACTCCGACAGCAGCTGGAAGTAGGTGTTGTGCAGCGCCCGGCCCCACAGCGTCTTGGGGTTCTCGTCGTACTGGCCGCCCACCGTGCCCGCCGCGTAGTGATCGGCCGCGTAGGCCCCGAAGCAGTTGGGCCCGACGCCGAACACCGGGTTCGACACGTACTCCCGCCGGGCCAGCTGCCACAGCACCTGGCGGTCCTGCCGCGTCCCCTCGTTAGGGTCGAAGCTGGTGCCCATCTCCGTCCAGAAGTTGGTGGAGGCCTTGCCCGACTCGACGGCGGACTTGGCGCCGTTGTAGAAGTGCGCCGCGACGGCCAGGATGACCAGGGCCGCGATGCCCATCGAGGCCGTCCGGACCTTGTGCGGCGACCGCACCCAGACCCAGAACGCCACCACACCCGCCGACAGCACGGCCCCGCGGGCGAACGACACCACCAGCCCGACGATGCAGCCGGCGGCCACCAGGAAGGCGACGCGCCGCCAGCGGCGGTTCTTGGTCGCCATGCCGACCCAGTACAGGCCGGCCATCCCCAGGACCATCAACGGGCCGAAGCTGTCGTAGTTGAAGTACGCGGGGTGCCACAGGACCTGTCCGGTCCTGGCCCCGAGGACGACCCACACACCGTACTGCACGGCCAGCGCCATCAGGATGATCGGCACGGCCTGCTTCGCCGTGCGCACCAGCGTCATCGTCGCGAGGGCGAGCGTGTAGTAGACGATCAGCGCCTTGGCCACATCCATGGCCTGGCCGCGCACGTAGGCGAAGGGCAGCGAGACCAGCGTGTACGCCAGGAACACCAGGAGCGGTGCCAGGAGGCGGCGCGGCGCCCGGAGGATCGTCACGACCAGCAGCACGGCAAACAGCAGGGTGGGCACCTTGAGGGCGATCTGCGGGCCCAGACTGGCGATCCACCACTGCGGGTCGAAGACGTTCAAGCCCCACATCAGGTACAGGAACAGCAGCATCCCGCTGGTCCGCTCCGCCCTGGCGGCCGGCGCCTTCGCCGCAGGGCTGGGGGCCCGGCGCGGCGGCGCCATCAGCGGGAGGAACTGGGGCATCGGGACCTGAGTCAGCTGTCTACCTCACGGCGGGACGGTTGGGGCACTTCATCCGCACTATCCTGAACAAATCTCATGCCGATGCGGCGAAACCCGCAACGCGCGCCTATCTCGATGCGGCGACTCGCCTTCCGCCATTCCGAGGCCGGGTCGTCGTCCGAGGCGCGGTATGGCGTCTGCGCAACGCCGCAGCACGTGCCGCGATGGTGGCGCGGCGCTGGCGCGACGCCCGGCGCCGCGCTCAGCCTCTCACCGCTTGGGCGGCAGGAAGGGCGTGATGGCCGCCGCGAAGTCCGCCGCCATCCGCCGGTTCCCCTCGGCCGTGAGGTGCACGTCGTCCAGGAAGAAGCGGCCGGGCATCGTGTGGCTCACGAGGCGCACGGGCCGGCCCGCCGCCTCCAGTCGCGCCGCCAGACCCCGGAGCCGGGCCGCCAGCGTGTCGCGATAGCGCTGGGTGGTCGCGGCGTCCGCGAGCCAGTAGTCGCGCGGCGGCATGTGCCGGGGCGCGTCCGGCAGCAGCAGGGCCGACGGCGGGGTCGAGAGCAGCAGCGGGACGCCGAGGCCGCGCGCCACGTCGGCGATGCGCTCGAGGTTGCGCTCGAAGTTGTTCGCCGCGTCGGGGTAGGGGCCGCGGGGCGCGGTCCCCCGTGCGCCGCCGCGGCGCCGTGCGAGGTCCTCGCGCACCACGCCAGGGAAGCGCGCCAGGTACAGCCAGTGCTTGACCCGCGTCCACGCGGACGGCCCTCCGGCGGCGCGCTCCTGCCGCAGCCGCCGCAGGTCCGCCTCCCAGATGAGCGTGCGCGGGTCGGGATCGCCCAGGCCCGCGTACTTGGCGTTGCGGACGTCGTTCGCGCCCGCGTTCACCACCACCAGGTCCGGCTGCAGGCGCGCGCCGTCGTCGAGCAGCCGCTGCCACATCTGGTACGCGTCGTATCCGTCGTAGGCGAGGTTCACCGCCTCGCAGCGCAGGTCGGGGCGCTCGGCCGCCAGGATCTGCCGCAGGTACGCGTCGATGGTCAGGCTGTCGTCCACGTACCAGCCGTGGGTCGAGGACTCGCCCAGGAGCACGACGCGGAAGGTGCCGGGCGGCTTGGGGACCGTCACCTCCGGGCCGCGGAATCCCTCGGCGTTGGCGGTGGCGCGGGTGCCGTTCCCGTACACCAGCACCGCGCCCGGCCGCTGGCGGTAGCCGAACGCTCCGTGCGGCTCGATCTTGATCGCGAACGGATCGACGGCGGCGACCTGCCGCGCGAGCCGGTTGCCCGCCGCCGCGAGCGCCCGCAGCGCTCCCTCCGCCAGGCCGGCGGCGACGAGCAGCGCGAACGCGAGGAGGGCGGCCGCGGCCGCCGCCCGCTTCAGCCGGCCCGCGCCGGCCACGTCAGGAAGCCCCCGCGGCGCCGTTCGCGCCGCGGTACAGCCGCTCGTAGGCCGCGATCATCGCGTCGAGGCCGTAGTGCTCGACCGCGCGCCGCCGCACCAGCGCCGCCGTGGCCGCGCGGTCGGGCGCGTTCAGGGTCGCGGCGATCGCCTCCGCGAGCGCGTCCGGCCGCTCGGCCGGCACCACCCGGTCGCGCAGGTCGGCACCCACGATCTCGGCGTTCGCGCCGACGTCGGTCACGACCGGCGGGATCCCGCAGGCCATCGCTTCCATGAGGCTCACCGATTCCCCCTCGCTCCTCGAGCTCAGGACGAACGCGTCCAGCAGGCGGTAGAAGCGCACCGGCAGGTCGGTCCAGCCGGGCAGGCGCACCAGGTCGCCGATTCCGAGGCGCTCGGCCCGCTCGCGCAGCGCCGCGCGCTGGCTGCCGTCGCCGCAGATCACGACGGCCAGCGGCCGGCCGAGGCCCCCGCGCAGCGCCGCAGCCGCGTCGATCAGCCGCTCGTACGCCTTGACGGGCTCGAGCCGTCCCACGCTGCCGACGATCCAGGCGTCCGCCGGGATCGCGAGCTGCGCCCTGAGGTCGGCCGGCGCCGCGCCGGGTGCGAAGGCGGTCGTGTCCACCGCGTTGTGCACGACCCGGAGCTTCGCGGGATCGACGCCGACGGTGTCCGCCAGGTAGTCCCGCAGCCGCGTCGACACGGCGACCACCACCGTGGTGCGCTCGGCGGCGCGGCGGTCCAGCAACCGCATGAGCCGGGGGTCGTCGTGCTCGCGGCCGTGCTCGGTGTACACCACGCGCCCGACGCCGGCCAGCCGCGCGGCCTTGGCGCCCTTGTACCACGATCCGCTGTGCAGGTGCACGACGTCGGCGCGGGTGCGGCGGATCTCCGCCGCCAGGCCGACGGGGCGGAGCATCGAGAGCCCGCGGGTGGGCCGCGCCACCACGAACTGGTCGAAGCGGTCGCGGGTGGCCGCGCCGAGGCGGCCCTCGCGGCCGCCCAGGGTGATCAGCGAGACCTCGACCCGGGTGCCCCGGAACCGCCCCGCCATGGCGGCCACGAGGCTCTCGAGGCCGCCGCCCTCGAAGTCGAAGACCACGTGGGTGACGCGGACGACCGGCGGCAGATCGGCTGGAATCCCGTCCTCCACGCGCGGCTCGGCGCTGGCTGGGGCCCGCCCGCGCGCGGTCCCGCCTGCGAAACCGGGGCCGTCGTCGGGCCCCGGTATGCTACGTGGTGCGTGGCTCGCCCGCCACGGTCACGGCCCGATCCGCCCCAGCGAGCTGACGCCGATGTAGTCCATGTTGCACTGGCCGCTCGCCGCGTTGCCCCCGTTCAGCGTGCCCATCCACTCGATGGCGCCGATTTTCGTGCTCGACGCGCGCTCGCCGGCGTTGACGCGCCCGTTCACCCAGGTGGACTTGTTGCCGGAGCCGTAGTACTGCACCGTCGAGTGGCCGTTCAGCTCGGGGTACTGGGGGTTCCCGTCGAACCAGAACGCGGCCTCCGGGAAGCCCGAGGCGCCGCCGTTGCGCTGGAAGTCCACCTCGAGCGAGTGCCAGTTGCCGTCGATGACCTGCGCCTCGGTGAGCCCGATCGTGGTGATGATCGCGCCGTTCTCCTGGTCCCAGCCCACGCACACCAGCCCGTTGCCGCCCAGGGCGCCGCCGTCCTTCTCGATCCAGACCCCGCCCGCGTTGGTGCTGATCGAGTTGTCGTAGAAGCGGATGAACTTCCAGGTGGACGTGACGTGGTTGGTGAGGCGGAAGTACACGCGCACCCACAGCCGGTCGTAGTTGGCCGACGCCTCGGAGTACGTGCTGGAGCCCGTGTCGCTGCCGGACGGGGCGAACGCGTACTTGAGCGAGTGGGTGCCCTCGTACGCCAGGGTGGCGTCGATCACGGAGTCGGGCGTGCCCCCGCCGCCGTTGTTGAACGGGCCGAAGCCGCTCTCGAAGCCGTAGTTGTTGATGATGTCCGGCGCCTGGAACGAGCCGCTCACCGTGATGGTCGGCAGCGCGGTCGTGACGGCCGCGCCGTTGACGGTCGCCCCGATGGTCTGCGCCGTCCCGACGCCGGTGCCCGTGTAGATGGCGGTGTAGGTCCCGTTGTTGTGGTCGGTGGTGGCCGAGATCGTCCCGGTCGAGGTGCCGCCGCTGGCCGTGAAGACCACCGTCGCGCCGCCGACCGTGACGTTCGCGCCCGACGAGTTCTTCGCCTGCAGCGTGATGACGGACGTGCCGTTCACCGTCACCGTGGGCGGCGACACGCTCACCGTGCACTTGGTCGGATCCACCACCTGCGAGCCCGCGGTCACCGTGATGGTGGGCCGCGCCGTCGTGACGGCCGCGCCGTTGACGGTCGCGCCGATCGTCTGCGCCGTGCCGGCGGTCGTCGCGGTGTAGACGGCGGTGTAGGTCCCGTCGCCGTGGTCCACGGTGGAGGAGATCGTGCCCCGCGACGTGCCGCCGCTGGCCGTGAACTGCACGGCCGCGCCCCCGGTCGTGAGGTTGGCGCCGGCCGAGTTGATCGCCTGCAGGGTGATCGTGGACGTGCCGTTCACCGCGATGGTGGCGGCCGAGACCGTCACCGTGCACTTGGTCGGGTCGGGCGCCTGCGCGGCGGTCGTCACCGTGACCCTGGGACTCGTGGTCGTGACCGCCGATCCGTCGATGGTCGCGCTGATGGTCTGCGCGGTGCCGGCGCCCGTGCCGGTGTAGACCGCGGTGTAGGTGCCGTCCCCGTGGTCGGTGGTGGCCGAGATCGTGCCGGTCGCCGTGCCGCCGCTCGCGGTGAACACCACCGTGTCGCCGCCCGTCGCCAGCGCGACGCCCGACGAGTTCCGGGCCAGCAGCGTCAGGGTCGAGGTCGCGCCGATCGCGATCGAGGCGGGCGACGCGCTCATCGTGCACCGGGTGGCGTCGGCCACCGCCGGGGTGACGGTCACCGTGGGCATGGCCGTCGTCACCGCCGCGCCGTTCACGGTCGCACCGATCGACTGCGCGGTGCCGGCGGCGGTCCCGGTGTAGACGGCCGTGTAGGTCCCGTCCCCGTGGTCCACCGTCGCCGAGATCGTGCCGGCGGACGTGCCGCCGCTCGCCGTGAACACCACCGAGGCGCCGCCGCTGGTGAGGTCGGCGCCCGACGTGCCCTTGGCCTGCAGCGTCAGCGTCGCCGTGCCGCCCGCGGCGATCGCCGCGGCCGACACCGTCACCGTGCACAGGTCGGGGTCGGGCGCGAGCACCTGCAGCGCGCCGGGCAGCTTGTCGGTGCAGGCGAAGCCGGAAGCCGCGACGAAGATCCCCCCGGCCGTCCGGACGAACTGTCGGCGGCCGATGGGGTCCCCGGCGCGCAGCAGGGCCGGGGGAATGAGCGGTGGCGGCTCTCGGTGACGACTCATTGGCCTGGGGACTCCACAAGTTGACCGGGTCTCGAGGAAGAATGTAACCAGGCTCCCCGATCCCGCGGGACCCGCCGGGGCGGCGCGGATCGGCGCGAGGCGCTATTTTTGGCTGCGCTCCCGACCACGAACCGACCGCCGGCCCGGCCCGACCGGGGCCCGGCCCCAAGCAGGAGACCGGAGAGAGATGCAAGACCTTGTGGCCGAACGGAAGTTCTACGCCGACCTGTTCGAGAAGAACCCGGAGAACGAGCACATCACCAGCGGCTACGAGGAGCTGCACGACCTGGCGCTCCCCAAGCCGCCGGCCGGCCCGGTCCTCGACCTCGGCTGCGGGACGGGCGCCCACGCCGTGCGGCTCGCGCGGCGCGGCTGCGACGTCATCGCCGTGGACCTCACCCGCGAAGGCGTGCGCTCGGCCCGGGCGCGGTTCGCGAAGGAGAAGCTCCCCGGCCGGTTCTTCGTCGCCGACGCGGAGCGGCTGCCGCTCAAGGACGGCGCGGTCAGCGTGGCGTGGACCTTCCTGCTGCTGCATCACTTCCCGAGGCTCGACAAGCTGCCGCTCGAGCTGTCGCGCGTCGCGCGCGACAAGGTCATCGCCTACGAGCCCAACGCGCAGAACCTGCTCACCTGGCTGGCCAACAACGTGGTCAACCGCTTCATCGGCATCTCCGCCATGACGCCGAACCAGCGCGCGCTGCGCCCGGGGCGGGTCCGGCGGGCGTTCGCGCGGCTCGGCTTCGGGGTCACCGGCGTGCACTACGTGGACCGCAAGTGGTCCGACAACCTGGGGTGGCTGCGGCACGGCTACGAGGTGCTCACCGCCTGGCTGCCGAACCGGTTCCGCGCCAACAAGTTCCTGATCATCCTGGAGAAGCGCGCGGCGTGACGCTGCCGTCGGGCACCCCGATCGTCGTCTTCGGCGACGACTGGGGCCGCAACGTCTCGACCATGCAGCACCTGTTCCGGTGGATCATCCCGGACTTCCCGGTCGTCTGGGTCAACGGGATCGGCCACCGGAAGCCGCGGCTGGGGATGGCCGACGTCGGGCGCGCCCTCCACAAGGCGCGGGCGATGCTCGGCGGCGCCAAGACGTCGGTCCTGGTGGGCGGCGCCGGGTACCCGGACCCGGCGGTGGTGGTGCAGCCGCGCGTCTTTCCCTGGCACGACCATCCGCTCGTCTACCGCTACAACGTGCGGGCGATGGTGGGCGCCATCCGCGGGGCGCTCGCCGGGCTCGGGGCCCGCGTGCCGCCGCTGGTCGTGACCGGCTCGCCGCCGTCGGTGGGCGCGCTCGGGCGGCTCGGCGAGCGCGGCGCCGTCTACCTCTGCATGGACGACTTCCTCCACCTGCCGAGCGCCACCGCCGAGATGATCGGCCCGCTCGAGCAGCGCCTGCTGGCCCGCGTGGACGCGGTGGTGTGCACGGCGAAGAGCCTCACGCTCACCAAGGTCCCGCGCACGGGCCGGACGCACTACCTGCCGCAGGGCGTGAACTACGACCACTTCTCGGCGCCGCGGCCGGTGCCGGCCGAGCTGGCGCGGCTCCCCCGGCCGCTGGTGGGCTTCGCCGGCGGCGTCAGCGCGTGCTGCGATCTCGACATGATCCGCGATCTCGCCGCCCGGAATCCCGGCGGCTCCGTCGTGCTGGTGGGCCCCGTCTCCGTGGACGTGGAGCCGTTGCGGCTCCCGAACGTCCACCTGCTCGGCCCGCGGCCCTACGCCGACCTGCCGGCCTACGTGCAGGCGTTCGACGTCGGCATCATCCCGTACGTGCTCAACGACTGGACGCGCGCGGTGGATCCGCTCAAGCTGCTCGAGTATCTCGCCGCCGGCATCCCCGTCGTGACCACCGACATCCCGGAGGTCCTCAAGTACCGGGACAGCGTGACCGTCGCCGCCGATCGCGCGGCGTTCACGGCCGCGGTGGCGGGCGCGCTGGCCGAGCGCGACCCGGCCGCCCGCGCGCGCCGGCAGGCCGTCGCCCGCCGGCACACCTGGGAGAAGCGGGCCGCCGAGCTGCTCGGCATTTTGGGCGAGGTGGCGGCGCCGCGGCCGGCCGCGCTCCCGGCGACGTGAGCCGCGGCTGGGTGTGCCTGATGTACCACGAGGTCACCGGGTCCGAGCCGGGCCGCTCGGTCGCGGACTACTTCGCCGTCTCGCGCGAGACGTTCGGCCGGCACCTGGACGCCATCGCCGCCGCCGGCTGCCGCGGCTGCTCCGTGGGCGAGGCCGCGCGCCCGGGCGCCGGCCCGCGGGTCGCGATCACCTTCGACGACGGCACCGCCGGCCACTACGCGCACGCCCTGCCGGAGCTGGTGGCGCGCGGCATGACCGCGACGTTCTTCGTCATCACGACGCGGGTCGGGCAGCCCGGCTACGTCACCTGGGACCAGCTGCGGGCCATGCGGCAGGCGGGAATGGAGATCGGCTCGCACACCCGGACGCACCCCTTCCTCTCGGAGCTGGACGCGGCGGGGGTCGAGCGGGAGGTCGGGGGCGCGCGCGCGGAGATCGACGCGGCCCTCGGCCAGGAGACGGTCGCCCTCGCGCTGCCGGGCGGCGACGCGCCCCGCCGGTCCCTGCGGCCGCTGCTGGGCGCCGCGGGCTACCGGGTGGTCGCGACGTCGCGGTGGGGGGTCAACCGGGAGGCGCCGCGCGAGGGCGTGGCCTGGATCCGGCGCTCCACGGTGCGCGGCGCCGCCGAGCCGGCCGAGTTCCGCCGCATCCTGGAGGCGGATCCGTCGCTCTCGGCGCGGCGCCGGCTGCGCGAGTCGGTCCTGGGCTCGCTCCGGCGCCTGCTGGGGCCGACGCGCTACGCCAGATGGCGCCGCGCGTTCCTGGGCGCGGCGCGGAAGCCGCGGGACTAGGAGGCGGTCACCCCGCGCCGTACGCCGGCGGGGCCGGGCTCTCGACGTAGACGCGGTGCCACACGCCGAAGCACAACAGCTCCCACAGCATCCCTTCCCGGTTGTGGCGGCGCCCGAAGTGGTCACTCATCAGGCCGGTCACGGTCGCGGGATCGAAGTACCCGAGGCGGCGCATCCGCGCCTCCGACAGCTCGTCCTCCACCATGCCCTTGAGCTCGTGGCGCAGCCACGAGGCCGTCGGGCCCACGAACCCGCGCTTGGGCGCGCGGAAGTGCGCGTCGGGCAGCCGCTGGCGCAGGGCGCGCCGCAGCAGCCGCTTGGCCTTGCCGAGGCCCACCTTGAGGCGGTCCGGCAGCGGGAAGACCTGCTCGAGCAGCACGTGGTCGGCGAACGGCACGCGGATCTCGAGGTGGTGCGCCATCGCCATCCGGTCGCTCAGCGCCAGGATGTCGTCGGGCAGGTACGTCTTGTAGTCCAGGTACAGCGCGGCCGAGAGGCTCCCGTCGAACCCGCCGTCCGCGTGCGCGTCGCGGAACCGCTCGAGCGCCGCGTTGCCGGGCACGGCGCCGCGGACGCCGGCCGCGTACAGCCGCTCGCGCAGCGGGCCCGGGAGGCGGCTGAAGTAGCCGAGCAGCCGGTCGGGCGCCTCGCCCTCGCCGGTCCGCAGGAACCGCTTGAGGCGGTCCACGCCGAGCCCGCCGCCGCGCGGCTCCGGCAGCGCGTTCGCCATCGCCGACGCCGTGCGCCGCAGCGGCGCGGGCACGCGGGAGGCGTAGCCGCCCAGCAGCAGCCCGATGTGCCGGCGATACCCGGCGAACATCTCGTCGCCGCCGGTGCCCGTGAGCGCGACCTTGTACTGGGCCCCCACGGCCTCCGAGATCAGCCAGCTCGGAATCGCCGACTCGTCCGCGTGCGGCTCGTCGAGGGCCGTGACGATCGGCTCGAAGATCCGCGTCACCTCGGGCCGCACGTCGATCACCGACAGCTTGGCGCCGTAGCGGTCCGCCAGCGCGCGCGCCAGGCCGGACTCGTCCGCCATCCCGGCCGAGCTGCCGTGGTAGCGCGCCGTGAACGCGTGGGGGACCTCGCCCGCCAGCGCCATGGACGCCACCACGGCCGACGAGTCGAGCCCGCCGCTCAGGAACGCCGCCACCGGCACGTCGCTCACCAGGTGCGCCTTGACCGACTCGTCCAGCCAGGCCAGCACCCGGTCCTCGGCGTCGGCCGGCGCCGCCACCCGCTGCTTCGGCAGGTCCCAGTAGCGCCGGCGCACCGGCGCCTTCCCCGGCTCCCACACCAGGGTGAAGCCGGGCTCGAGCTTGCGGACGTCGGCGAACGGCGACAGCGGCGCGGGGATGTAGCCGAGCTGGAAGTAGGCGTCGAGCGCCTCCCAGTCCAGCGTGCGCTGGGTGAGTCCCAGGGCGGTGAGCGCCTTCAGCTCGGTCGCGAACGCCAGGCCCCATCGGCCTTCCACCACGTACAGCGGCTTGATGCCGAACCGGTCGCGCGCCAGCAGCAGCCGGCGCCGCCGCGTGTCCCAGATGGCCAGGGCGAACATCCCGCGCAGCGGCTCCACGCACCGCTCGCCCATCTCCTCGTAGAGGTGGACGATCGCCTCGGTGTCGCTGTGGGTGGTGAGGGTGTGTCCGCGGGCGAGCAGGCCCTCGCGCAGCTCCCTGTAGTTGTAGATCTCGCCGTTGAAGACGATGACGCAGCTGCGGTCCTCGTTGAAGATCGGCTGGTGCCCGCCGCTCAGGTCGATGATGCTCAGCCGCCGCATCCCGAGACCGACCGGTCCCTCGACGTACCGCCCCTCGTCGTCGGGACCGCGGTGGCGGATCGCGTCGCACATCCGCCGGATCGCGGGTTCGGCGACCGGCTGCGCCGTGTCGTGGTGGACAATGCCGACGATGCCGCACATTCTTCCGTTCGTCTCCCGGGTGAACGCCTCGAACGGCGGGCTGGACGGCGCCCGTCGTGCGGGGCCCGCCGCGCCTGACGCGCAGCAAGATAGCCGCATCGGTCGCCGTGGAGGAAACTGCGTTGGGCGGTCCCCAGGTCCCGGTGTTGCACGTCATCGCGCCCGCCCCCTTCGGCGGCGCCGAGTCCGTCGTCCGGGCGCTGGCGGCCGCCAGCCGCAGCGCCGGCCGGCCGTTCCGGGTCGCGACCCTGCTGCAGGACCCCGGGGCGGCCGCCTGGGTCGCCGAGCTGCGCGAGGAGGGCGCCGCCGTCACCGAGGTCGCCTGCGGCCGCCGCCGCTACCTGGCGGAGGCGCGCGCGGTGGCCCGCGCGGCGCGCGAGCAGGGGATCGCCGTCGTGCACACCCACATCTACCACGCCGACTTCGTCGGCTGGCGCGCGGCCCGCATGGCCGGCGTGCCCGTGGTCGCGACGGTGCACGGCCACACGGGCGGGAGCCCGGGCAACCGGCTCTACGAGTGGCTGGACCGGCGGCTGCTGCGGCGCTTCGAGGCGGTGGTCTGCGTGTCGGAGTCCGTGCGCGCGGCGCTGCTGCGCTCCGGGTGCGCGGCAGGGCGGCTGACGGTGATCACCAACGGCTTCGTGGGTGCGGCGCCGCTGGCCCGCGACGAGGCGCGGCGCGCGCTCGGCGTCGAGGGCGAGGCGCCGCTCGTGGGCTGGGTCGGACGCTTCAGCGTGGAGAAGGGCGCCGATCTGTTCGTGGACGCCTTCGCGCAGGCCGGTCTTCCCGGGGCGCAGGCGGTGCTGATCGGCGACGGCCCGGAGCGCCCCGGCGTGGAGGCCCTGGCCGCCCGGTCGCGGGCGGCCGCCGGCTTCCGGTTCGCGGGGGCGCGACCGCGGGCCGCCCGGCTGCTCAGCGCCCTCGACGTGCTGGTGCTGAGCTCGCGCACCGAGGGAACGCCGATGATCCTGCTGGAGGCGATGGCGGCCGGCGTGCCGATCGTCGCGTTCGCGGTGGGCGGCGTGGGCCGCGTGGTGGACGCCTCGAGCGCCCGGGTCGTGCCGCCGGGCGACACCGGCGCGCTGGCGGCCGCGCTGCGCGAGGTGCTGGCCCGGCCCGACGAGGCGCGCGCGCGCGCCCGGGCGGCGCGGCGGGTGGTGGAGGAGCGCTTCGGGGCGGCGCGCTGGCTGAGCGAGCTGGATGCCGTGTGGGAGCGGGTGGCCGGCGCGGACCGGACGCGCCCGGCGGTGGCGTCCGTCAGGAGCGCGTGAGCCGCCGCAGCCACCCTTTCACCGGCCCGATCACCTCGAGCTCGGCGAACAGCTCGGCGTCGGAGCGCGCCTGGACGGGCGTGCGCGCCACGCGGGTGAGGTCGAGCGGCGCGTTGATGCCGCCCACCTCCATCACGGACACGTGGCCCGTCTCGACGGCCAGGGCGCGGGACGTCGCGTCGTGGTCGCCGAACGGATAGGCGAGCGAGGTCGGCGCGCCGATCCGCTCGCGCAGCACGTCGCGGGCCCGCACCATGGAGGCGCGCTGGTCGGCGGCGCTCAGCCGGGCCAGGTTCGGGTGGCTCGCGGTGTGGTTGCCGAAGCTGATGCCCTGCGCGCGCATCTGGGCGACCTCGTCCCAGCTCAGGTGCATGCGCGGCAGATCGGCGGGCGGCGGCCCCGTTGCCGCCCGGATCTCCGCCAGCAGCGCGCGAACGACCTCGGCGTCGTAGCGCGCCCGCGCGGCGTCGAGCAGCGCCTCCGGCGTCGCGCCGGCCGGGCAGCCCAGGGCCCGCGCGGCGGCCGGCCGCGCGACCTCGCCCCGCTCGTGCAGCAGCCAGTTCAGCTCGTTGACCCAGACCATGCCGCCGGTGCCGACCACGTCGGTGACGAGGTAGACGGTCGCCGGCATCCCGCGCTCGCGCAGCAGCGGGAACGCGTGCTCGTACACCGAGCGGTAGCCGTCGTCGAAGGTGATGGCCGCGGCGCGCCGGGGCGCGCGCCCGGACTCGAGCGCCGACAGCGGCACCACGGTGTAGTGCCGGCGCAGGAAGTCGAGGTCGGCCGCGAACCGGGCGGGCGGGGTGTTCGAGGCCAGCCCGTAGGTGGCGGGGCCCTCGACCGGCTCGCAGGCGTGGTACAGCAGGACCTTGGGATGGCGGCGGCCGAGCCACATCACGGCGCGGTGGAGCCGCAGCCGGTAGAGCAGCAGGCCGGCCGCCCGGAGCACGGCGACCAGGAGGCGGCTCACGGCCGCCGCGAGGCCGCGTACCGCGCCAGCAGCCCGCCCCGGAGCAGCCGCTCGACGCGGCGCTCCGCGGCCACGGTGCGATCGACGAACCGGTACTCCCGTCCCTCCTCGAGCCGCTGCGGCACCGGCCGGGCGGCTCCCGCGGCCGCCTGGCGGATCGTCTCCACGTACAGCTGCGCCCCGGCCGCCACGGTCTTGAAGAACAGTGTGGCCTCGTCCTCGTCGCCCGCGATGGGCGTGCGCACCGTCGCGATGATGCCGCCCGCGTCGAGCGCCTGGCTGAGGACGTGCACGGTCGCGCCGACCCACTCCGGCTCCGCGTTGTGGAGCGCCCAGAAGACCGAGTCGGAGCCGCGGTAGCGGGGGGACACGCCGGTGTGGAGGTTGAGGATGGCGCGCCCCGCCAGCCGCATCACGCCCTCGCGGATCACCCCCGTGCCATACACCGCGATGACGTCGGGCTTGAGCCCCGCGAGGAACGCCAGGCACTCGGGGCCGTTGTGGCCCGGGAACACGCGCACCAGGTCGGGGCGCGGCATCGCGCCGTCGTCGGCGCCCGCGAACAGGGTGCGGCCCGCCGCGGCCGCCCACCGCGCGGCGCGGCCGGTGAGCCGCGCGTACACCTTCGCCCGCACCCGCGAGGCGATCTGGGCGAGGGTGTAGCGGCGGCGGTAGCTGCGCCACCGGGCCAGCGCCGAGCGCCTCGGCGGCTCCGCCACCACGACGGCCGCGAGCTCGTCCGGGAAGGCGCGGGAGAGCACCCCGGTCACGTATCGGTGTTCGGGCCCTTGGCCGGTCAGCAGGACGAGGCGCATGTCGGTCCGTAGGATGGGGTGGAGCGCCGGCCCCGGCGGGGCATCCGGTGCGGGCTCAAGAAGCTAGTCCGCGTCGGCGCGTCCCGCGACGGCTTGTTATTCCGAAGGTCTTGGTGGATTATCAGTTAGTGAGTTTGGCCCCTCCTCGCGGCGTGCGGGAGGGGAGAGCTTGGGACACGATGCGACCGCGCCGTCGCGGCCCGTTCCCCGTCGGACGGGACGGACGGTGGGGCCGGTGTACGCGGGCCGCTGCGGGGTACTAGATTAGGCCCAAAGTCCCGACATGGATTTCAACCGAGTCTGGGTGGTCACAGCGTGAACGACAGCGTTCCCGAGCAGCCCGAGTCTTCCCGCTCCCTGCCCGTGCCAGTGGGGGCGATGCCTCCGGGCCCG
>DATJUT010000010.1 GCA_035502185.1 Gemmatimonadales bacterium | reverse complement strand
CACGTGGGGCCGCCGAAGCTGTCTGACTGCGGATCCCAGAAATCACCCTCCAGGCCCAGGCCGGCGAAGATCGCGCGCATCTCGTCCGCGCGGGGGCGTCGGGACGCTTCCTGCAGTCGACTCGCATACCACGTCGTCGCGAGCGTCCACAGCTGATGGATCCTCACCAGCGGTCGCATCGGCAGCCCGTGCGCGGCGCACCACTCGCGAACCCGTTCTTCCGACCGGAAGAACAGCATGGTGCTTCAGGTGAAGACGATGTCGTCCCACCACTTGGCCGCCGGGACGGAGCAGTGGAACAGCCAGCTGCAGGGCTCGGGCCCCTCGCGGCCGACCTCCAGGTCGAGGGGCACACGGGATTGCTCGCAGCGCGCGTGCACCACGCCCGGCCGCCCGAGCGCCGCCGGCACGCCCAGGGCATCCCACGCGCAGTTGGCGAAGTAGTCCGTGCCGCCCACGGTCACGACGTGCTGCGTCGAAACGCCCGAGAACGGGGGCGCCATGCGGATCGACGAGCCATCCGCCTCGAGCACCAGCAGTCGCTGCGCGCGCAGCCGAGCATACGCGTCTCGCACGCGTCCGGCGCCCGATCCGACGCGCTCGGCCACGGCTCCCAACGCCGGCCTGCGACCCGTTTCGGCGAAATGACCGTAGACCGCCAGCTTCACCTGCGTGTCGAAGTCCATGCTCGCCTCGCGTCGCGCCACGGCGGCGCCCGATGAACCGCCCCCTCGGCCGCAGCTGCCCGCGGCGGGTCCGTCACACGATCTTGCAGGGAATCACGGCGTCTTCGTCGTACCCGTACACGGCGCACAGCCGGTGGTAGCCGTCCGCGATGATGACCCGGCCGCGGCCGACGTCCCGCACCAGCAACAGCGGCGACAGCTGGGTCCCTGCCGCGATCTTGCGCCGGTCCTTCTCCACGTGCGCATTGCTGATCCCCAGCAGCGAGAGCCCGGACGCACGGAAGATGTCCTTCGCCTTGAACTCCGTGACCGCCGAACGCGCGAGTTGCTGCGCGTACCTGCCCACGCGGACGCGGTCGAACGTCAGGCTCAGGTAGGAGCGCGCCGCGGCGTAGTCGTGCGCTTCCGGCTCGCGGAGCCACTGGATCCCCGTCTTGTCCTTCGGCATCGAGGTGACCTCCGGGAAGATGTCGGGCGGTCGGCGGGCGTCGCGCGGCCGGGCCCGCTGCCCCAGGCGCTGGTCAGGCGGGGCGCTCCGCAGGACCGAGCATCTCTCGCATCAGCGCGTGCCCCTCGGGCCAGGGACCGTATCCCGCCGCCGTGTGGATGTGCCCCGCAGGCCCGATCGAGATCAACCGGCTGCCCCAGGCCTGCGCGAACCGGGCCGCTCGCTCCGGGGTGACCAGAGGATCGTTGCTGCTGCTGACCACCAGCGAGTCGAAGGAGAGCCGCTCCAGGGGAATCGGCGCAAAGCACCTCACTTCCGGTGGAGCGGTGCCCGCTTCGACGTCGCTCGGGGCCACGAGCATCGCGCCGACCACCTCGCCGGGCTCCCGGTCCACCGCCCATTTCGCGATCGCGATGCAGCCGAGACTGTGCCCCACGAGGAAGACCCTGCCCGGGATCGCACGCACGGCCTGGTCCAGAGCCGCCACCCACTCGGTCGGCTCCGGTTGGTCCCAGTCGCGCTGCCGAACCCGCCGGTACGCCGGGTGCGCACGCTCCCAGATGCTCTGCCAGTGGCCCGGCCCTGAGCCCGTGAAGCCCGGAACCATGAGAATGGTGCATCCCACGGGTCACCTCGCATCCGCCCGGCGAAGCAGGACCGTCTGCCCGACCGCCAGGCCACCGACGCGGCTGACGGTGCCGTAGATTCCCGCGGTGTTCCGATTCGCCTGAACGACCGCCTTCAGCATCTCCGGGGCACGCGCGGCCGTGTCCGGATCGACGTTGACCATCGAGCAGCGGACATCGCGCATCGTTACGGTGACCGCGGGGTCGTCCACCCCCTCGCCGAACGAGAGGACGCCGCCCAGCCACTCGTCCTCCTCGAAGGGCACCGATCGCCGCGAGCGAACCACGATGTTCGGGCGAAAGCGACGCACGTCCGCGCCGCGCCCCGCGAGTCGCCCGATCTCGCGCACCGTATCGAGCGTGATCACCGAGATGGTCGCCTCATCGAAGATGCCATGATCCAACCGCATCATCTGCACGGGAGCGCCGTGGCGGCGTCCCACCTCCGCGGCCAGGTCTCCTCCGAAGACCGGCATCACGGCGCCGTCCGGCGCGCGGACATGGGTGGGAAGGTCCCCCTCCGCACCGTCCTCACGTCGCTGCGGCGCGAACAGCAGCAGCTCGGGCAGCCTGCCGGCGGTCAGCCAGGGAAACCCGCTGCGGTCGTCGCTGCGCCGAAAGGCCAGGCGTCGGTCGCCGTCGAGGCCGTACCAGCCCAGCTGGGCGACCTCGAGTCGTTCGCCGGCCATGGACTTCACCGGATACCGGAAGAGCGCTTCTACCTGTCCGATTTCGATCGGCATGGCCGAGCCGCGTCAGCCCAACTCGTAGTGCAGCGTCAGTGGATACTCGGTCCCGTGCCCGAGAGCCGACGTGCCCTCGCCCCGCAGGCCCCGAAGCTCTCCCGTGCCGGAGCCGGGGATGACGACGTAGGACTCCGTCGCCACGCCGTTCTCGAATGCTCCGGTGCGCTGGAGCACGAAGCTGCCCGCCTTCCCCGCAACGTGCCCGACGACCCGCTCGAGGCCGACGACCGTGGCCGAGCCGTCGCCGCGGTACATCATCAGGTATTCGACCTGCCCCTCGCCGGCGATATCACCCTTGAACGTCCTCGTGACGGAGGCCCGGGTCAGCTTCGGCAGGCCCTCGCCCTCGCCGTAGGGCTTCTCGTCCCAGCTCTTGATGGTGAATCGGGAGTTCGCGACGTGTTTCATCTCGTCCTCGGCCGGGTGATGGAAACGGGATGTCCTGGGGCACTATGGTCTGCAGATGCTGCGTGCGAACGTGGGCCGCCTGGCTGGGCGGCCCCGGGTTCATGGCGTACTCGTGCGCACCGAATCCACCACGACGAGATACGCATTCCCGGCAGGATAGACGGTCCCCTCGACCTGGACGCGCTTGCCTATCATGGCCTGCACGGACGCCGATCGGCCGCTGGCACCGGGACGAAAGGCCAGGAGGTAGAGTACGCTCTCGTCGCTCAGCAGTACCGGCTCGAGCCGGCGATGGGCGTGCTGGCCCGCGCAGCGAGCCTGCGCCGAGTCGGCGAGTTGCTGTGCGAACGCGCACATGGGGTCGGCCAGAGTGCCGAGCAGGACGATGCTGGCGCCGCGCGGATGACGGTGCACTGCGTGCGCCTGAGCGGCGAGGGGGCTGCTCAGGAGCGCCAACGCGCCTGCGAGGATGAGCGTCGTTCGTGACATCGTGAGCACTCCGGATGGCTCGTTGTGGCCGCCTACCTGCGCGCGCCCCCGTGGCGGGCGACCGCCGCTCCCCGCCGAATCACGACGTTCTTGGCGAGGGTCTTGAACCGCTGTCCGTTGGGCTGGACCACGGTGATGGTCACGTGACCGGTCTTGCTGGTGTTGACGTCCCTTATGATACCGGACTTGCCCGCATGTGTGCCGCCGATGACCTGGCAGCGAGCGCCAGCCCGTGGTTCGCCTGGTGCCTTCGACTTCATGCTTCTCGCGCCGCCATGTTCTGCTCCAAGGGCTGCCGACGAGTTGAAGGCTACGGCGGCCCGAATGAGCACCTTCAGAGCCCCCTCGTCCAGCCTGTCGCCTTCGTGGAAGTCGATGGCGCGCCTGGTGTTGCCCTCGAGACTGGAATTGAAGAGGCCTGAAGGGTCCTTCAGCGAGGCCCCCTTGGCGAAGGTCATCTTCACGACCTGCTTGTACGTCTCGCCGGTGCAGATCAGCCCGCTGTGCGACCAGACCGGCGTCTCCCACTTCCACTCCTCGGCCACGTCGGGGTCTGCCTTCCTGATCAGGGCGCGCAGCCGGGAGAGCAGCTCGCCCCTCCAGTCGCCCAGATCCTCGATTCTCGCGTCAATCAGCTCCGATGGAGACGCGGTTCTCTTCGACCGGCTCTTCTTCATGCGACCTGCCCCTCCTCATGCGGCGCCGCCGAGCCTCGTGAGGAGCATAGAAACGCCGGAACCTCCGACGTGTCAACGCCCGCGTGGCGGCAGCTGCCGAGCGCACGACCCCGGCGCCCCGAGCGCCCGCGACACCGTCGAGTGGCCGGCCTCGCCGGGAGTCCGCAGCGTTCCTCGCATCTCGGCGAGACGGCTAGCGGCGCGTCAGGGTGACACGTGCGAAGGGGCGGCGCACCCCGGAACTGTCGTTGTCCATGTGCCACTGCCACGAGTCCGTCGCGCGATCATAGACGAACGTGGTGTGAAAGCTGTCGGTCGCCGTGTAGTGGAACAGGAAGGGCACCGAGTCGCCGGCCACGGATCCGCGGCCGACGCCCTGGGGATCGAAGGCCGCCGCGGCCGTGTTGTCCAGCCACATGCAGGCATAGGCCCCGGTCCGGGGATCACGACCGAACAGCACCACCGCCTCGTACGCCGGCGTGCCGTTCGCCCCTCGCTCGCGTGATATCTCGTGCATCTGCACGTACTCGCGGCCCAGCAGCCACTCGAAGGTCACGTCGTGGACCGTCTGCTGCCGGGCGATCGTGCCCCGGAGCACCCACTGCCCAATGAGGCGCGGGAAGAGCGAGTCGGGATGCAGCGCCTGCCCGGACAGCCCAGCCGGCGCACCCATGAGAGCGAACGCGAACATCACGCCCTTGCGCATTGCCACCTCGTCGCATGAGGAGACCGAACTCCGCGCCGGCGCCGATCCCGGCGCCAGCGGGATGGATCATCGCGAACGGCACCGCGAGGGCCACCATGGAGCACAGCATGCCCAGCATGCCCAGTTGCGTGGCGGCCCGCCCGACGACTCGCGCCTCGGCAGGGCCGCGGCCGCCTTGCTACAGGCTGCGAGAACCAGCGTGGCGACCAGGATTCTCCGGTACCGCATGACTCTCTTCGGCTCGTGACGTCTGCAGCGCTACCCTGACCGATTCCTCGGCCGCGAGTGGTCGTTCATCCGTCGGCGCGACATCCGCGGCCGGCACCGCCGGCCGCCACACGTGCAGGTACCAGAAGAACGGCATCACCACGACGCTGCCAAGAAACAGCGCCGCCAGCCACAGGGCACGCGCCCGTCGCGAGCGCAGCGGGATGCGACACGCGTGCACCATGAAGGCGACTTGCAGGCCCGCGATGACCACAGCCGCTCCGGCCGCCGAGAACATGGCCACGGCAAAGCCGCGACCCGTCCCTGCCCCCTCCAGAGACGGGGGACGGCTGCTCGCACGAAGCAGCGGCGGGGCAAACTCGAAGAACCCGACCGCCGCCACGGCGTAGGACGCCAGCAAGGTGATTCCGATGCCGAGCGCGAAGCCACGCCTGCGGGTCATGGCCGCCCTGGGATCCGCCTAGCGACTCGCCGAGATCGCCCACCGATAACCATCCGGGTCGCGCAGTCGGAAGACCCGAGCACCCCAGGGCATGTCCTTGGGCTCCATCTCGAGGGCGCCGCCCCGCTCCTTGATCCATCGCGCGATCGCATCGGGGTCCTGGGTCGTGCTGAGCTGGAGGGAGAAGCCCTCGCCCTTGGTGCGCTCCCACCCCTTGGCGCCGTCATCCTGATTCAGGATGATCCGCACGTCGCCGGCTGACAGCGCCATGCCGCGCAGCTGTCCGTCACGCTCGATCCGCCGGTCCGTCTTGAAGCCGACGACATCCACGTACCACGTGACGCTCTTCTGCAGATCCTTCACGGTGAGCGAGACCTGCAGGGCCCGCCCCAGTAGCAGCTCAGTCACAGGGCTCATGCGTCTCCGGGAGGTAGAGGTTGTTGACGATCTCGGAATGTAACCGGATCGCGCCGTCGGCTGCGGCCCGCCATGCGACTCCGCCTCTAGCCGCGCCCGCCGTACACGCTCGCGTCCCCTCGCAGGCGCATCGCGCAGCGGATCACGAGCTCCGCCACCATGAACCCGATGCCCCCGATCCACCAGGGCCACGGATGCCGGGGACGACCGCGCATCGTGCGCCTAGGGCTCGTCGCGCACCCGCAGCGCCGTCACCTGGCGCACACCGCGGGCACCGCTCCCGTCGGCCGGGACCACCAGCCGCCACGGTCCGACCGCCGACGTCAGCGGGTGCCCATCCTCTTGGTCAGCCAGGAGCACCATGCGGGCGCCAAGGCCCGGCGCGATCTCCGCCAGCGTGAACACGGCGCGGTAGTGGTCTGCCGCTTCCACCACCACCCGCTTCGTCAGGTCGGCGCCCTTGAGGCTGTCGATCGGCACCCCCGCGCGCCGCAGCAGCACGATCAGCCGAACGCCTGCGTAGGCGTGCGGCGTGCCGTGATACGCCCACTGGACGGTGTCACGGGGCAGGGCGGCCAGGTCAGCGGCCCGAAGGACGGTGGTGCGGCCGGCAACCTCGATGACGACCGAATCGTTCGCGGCCGCCGTGATCGACGGAGCCATGGCGAGCAGCAGAGACATCATGAGATGCACGGACCCAGCCTCCATGCCGTTGATGGTGTCAGCAGAAACCGTGGCGGCCCTCCAGGCAGCCCCTGAGCTACGCTACGTCGTTGGTTGCGCATGGAACGGTTCGCGTCATGCCTGGTCCTCGCGTCCGCCTACCCGCGCCTCGCGCCGCCACAGCGTCCAGGCGAGCAACCCGGCCCCGAGGCTGATCCCGATGTCGGCCAGGTTGAACGTCCAGAACCGCCATGCGCCCAGGCCCACGTCGATGAAGTCGACCACGCCCCGGTTGCTCGCCAGCCGATCCAGGAGGTTGCCCGCCGCACCGCCGATCAGCAGCGCCAGCCCGAGCGCGCGAGCCCTGTCACCGACCCCGGTGGTGCGCAGCAGCCGCACCAGGATGACGATGGCGGCGGCCGTGGCAGCGATGAGCAGCCAGCGGGCGCGCGGGCCCACCGGCAAGCTCATGACGGCCTGCTGGTTGAACGCCAGGGTCAAACGCACGGTGTTCCCGACGACCGGATGTGCGACGTGAGGCGGCTGCAGGTAGGTCACCGCGGCGCGCTTGGAGGCGCAATCGGCCAGCACCAAGGGCACAGTGACGAAGATCAGAAGCCGGGCCTTCGACACGTGGGCTCCTCGGGACACGCGTTGCCGCTCTGGTTGGGCGGCCACAGGCACTACGTGTCCCGGTGGGTGGCCACCCCGAAGCAGTGCTCGTATCCGTCGTCGTCGGTCACGAAGAACTCCGTCTGACCGTAATCGCGGTCGGTGATCTCCGAGACGGCATAGCCCAGCTGTTGCAGGCGATCCCTCAGCGCGTGGATGTCGCGGGGCGCCCAGTACAGTCGGATGCCATGGTAGTTCTCCGGCCTGACCGGTGAGCCGGCACGCTGATTGAGCCAGAAGTAGAGGCGCTCGTCGTGGACCATGCAACCGACGAGGCGGCCGTCCTTCCGCATGGGCCGGTCCATCGTGAGCCCGAGACCCTCGACCCAGAAGCGCAGGCTCTGGTCCAGGTCTGCGCTCGGGATGACCGGGATGCACGACTGTAGCTGCACCGATACCTCCCGTTGCCGCCCCCCGCCTCTCCGCGGTGACGATGGTGTTCCGGAGGCGGGCGCCGGCTTTCCGGAGCGCCTCGACCGTCGCGGCACGATCGCTCACTTCGATCGCGAATCGGTTCCACCCGCCGCAGGACGATCACCGCATCGACGTCGTGGACGATGTACCGCACCTGCGCGGTGGCCGGTGTCCCGGTTCCTCCTCGTGCGGCCGCCTTACGCATCGCAGCTCGGCGGCGGCCCCGAGCTCAGTGCCCGTGCGGGTGGCCCAGTTCGCGACAGCCGCTGCTGATCCTCTGGATCCTGGGGGCAGCCGGAGGTCCCCTGAAGAAGACCGTGAGGGGCCAGCTCGTGCATTCGCCGAAGCTCCTGGTGCCGAACAGCACGAGCGTAGTGTCGCCTCTCTGCATCGCGTGCCCGACATAGAGGCTGTGGTCGAGCTCCCGCAGATACGCGGCGTCCTGACGACCGGCGGCCAGCACCCACCGCACGGCAACCGCCTCTGCGCCCTGCCGGGCGAGGGCAGCGGAGTCCTGCGCCAGGCCGGCGGCCAGGAACTCCCGGGTGGGAGCCAGGAACGCTTGGTACGTGCGGACCGAGTAGATGCCCAGCAACCGCCATCCCACCAACCCGACACCGAGTAGTGCGAGGAGCATGATGCCGGCCTGGCGAACGCGCGCGTCGAGTCGCATTGGGGCTCCACTCCTGACCGGCGCCACCCCGTTGGCGGTCGCAGCGGCCTGACGAATCGCGCCTCGGCGGCGGGCCGGCCGCCGGCCCCGCCTCTGCCACCAACTCAACCTAATCATCGTGCGTCGGGCGTGCGTCACGCGCCAGTTGATCGCCGGGGGCGCGGGCGGCAGCGGCCGCGGGAGCCCCCGGCTCACCGGCGTCTTCTCCACCGCGAGGGTAGTGGTCGAGTTGGGCTGTTGCAGTACTGATGGACGGCGTGGCGTGTCAGCTGGGCGGTCGTGCGCGGAATCTCGCCGAGTCGCGTGGCACGGTCAAAAGGCCGATGACATTCCGAGATGCTTCCTCAATTCGGCCCCCTCGCTGACCGCATGGTCCCGGTCGTGGTCGCCCGTGCTCCGCAGGGCGCGTGGCGGCCGACCCGCCTACGCCACGGCGAACCCGATCGCCGCTTCCCGGCGCCGGCTGCCGGCGGCGGCCGCGAGCAGCAGCGCGGCGCCACGCGCGGGGGAGGCCGCGGCCCGGCAGAACGCCGCGTACACTTCGGGCCGCCACGAGCCCTGCCGCACGCGCATCAACGCCATCGCGCCGGAGCTGCTCATCGGAGGGCGGTAGCTGCGCGAGCTGGTCAGCGCGTCGTAGACGTCCGCGATGGCGATGATGGACGCGTGCAGCGGGATCTGCTCGCCGCACAGGCCGTCGGGGTATCCGGTCCCGTCGTGCTTCTCGTGGTGCCAGCGGATCGCGGAACGGACGGCGGCGGGCAGGTGAACGCCCTCGAGCACGTCGAGACCCCAGACCGGATGCATCTTCATGATCGCGAATTCGGCATCGGTCAGGCGTCCGGGCTTCCGCAGGATTCTGGGCGACACCTTGAGCTTGCCGACGTCGTGCAGGTAGGCGCCGAGGCGTACGGGGCGGATTTCGATCCGGCTCAGGCCGATGGCCGCGGCGATCTCCGCGGCGTAGGACGCCACCCGTTCGCTGTGGCTGATGGTGCCGGGATCGAACGCCCGCGTGGGAAGCCCGCAGCTCTCCAAAACGTCGAGGATGCTGGCGCCTGACGGCACACAGGGTGTGCGAGCCTTGCGCGGCTCGGAGGCCGGCGCCACTGGCGCGGCGTGCGGCGCGTACGGCAGGGGTTCGGGCGGCGTCGCGTCCGTGGCGACCCTGCGGTAACGCGGGTGCGAGGTCGGGAGTCCCGTGCGGTGCATCGCCGCCTCCCTGATGGACTGCCCCGTCTTGGTGCGGATGCCTGACACGGACAGCGTGCGCAGAGAAAAGGTGACGCATGTCGCAACTTGCGACGCGCTGTCGAGGCCGTCGCCGGGCGCTGTCCTCCCCTTCCCTCACCAGCCACTCGACCAGCGAGCGCGGCGCACCCGTCCGCTTCAGGCGCCGGTCGGGCAGGTCACCGCGAGCATGCCTCGCGGATGTGACCGGCAACAAACACCGCCCCCGAGCTTGCAGCGCCGCCGACGGGGACCGATGGGGACGCGGAAAAAGCCTGCGCGGACACGGCCGAATCGCTCGCCGTCACGTCGATTACGTCCTCGCCCCCTTCGGGACGAGCTCGTACGAACCGAGTGGCACCGGACCGGCCCAGGTTCACCTCAGCGAACCCGCCGGTCAGCGCGATTCGGCTCGCGCACGCAAGGCGCGCGCTGGCCGGGCTGGGCTCGCTGCCGGGCCTGGGCGACGGGCAGGAGCACAGGATCAGGATCACGCTGATGCCTAGCACTCGATGAGTCACGGGCGTCCCCTCTCAAGTGACTCGCCTGACGAATCGCGCCCAGCGGCGGGCTGCCGCTGGTCGGACGGCGGAACGCGGCGCTCAGCGACCCGGCAGGACACTCCAGCCATACCGGTAGCGATACGACCACGCCGTCATGCTATCCACCGGGCGGATGCTGAGCACCTTGCGCCGCTGGCCCGGACCGACCTGGACGTGCAGCGGTACGAGCCCGCACGGCGTCACGTTCTTGCACTCGATGACGTTCACGTTGGTCACCACGACGACCGCGGAGGAGTTGTTCTCGACGTAGATCTCCTGCACGTCGACCGACGGCTCGGACTCGGCGACGATGGTCCGCTCCGTGGGCGCCACATACCCGGGCGACCCCGGAGCCAGCTGGGGCCGTGGTGGAGCGGAGGCGCAACCGAGAAGCAGAGCGAGGGAGACAAGCCCGGGAAGTCGCGTGCTCATGTGCTGGGCCCCCTGCGAGAGGTTTGTCGCCGTCCAACGAACGGACCGCGCTTCGGCGGCGGGCCGGCCGCGGGCCCGCCAACCACCACCGATTGAGCCTAACCCGGGAGCGTTAGGGCGGCGTCACGCGGCCGTCCCCTCCGCTCCAGGACCCTCAGTGTTCTCGCGCAGTCCCAAACTCCAGGAGATAGCCATCCGGGTCCTGGACCAGGATGTCGCGCTCTCCCCAATCCCGGACCGTTGGCCCGTCGGCCGCGATCCCGAGGTCCCGCAGTGCCCCAGCCGCGGCGTCGAGATCCGCGACCTCCAACTCCACGTGAAACTGACGCTTCTGATCTGCGAGCAGCCCGAGGCGACCAGTTCCGAACTTCAGCAGCGCAAAGCGCCCGGGCATGTGGAACAGCACGGTGGCACCTGGCAACCGGCGGTAGAAGGCAATGGAGCGCTCGACGTCGGACACGTGCAACGTCACGCCTGCGAGTGCAGCACTCACCATGGGGGTCACTCCTGGATGTCTGGCCGCCGCCTGACGACTCGCGCCTCAGCGGCGGGCGCCTGGCCGCCGGGCGCACAACACCTGCACGACCTCAGTCCACCAACCCAGCGCGCCTCCACCGGATCCGCCCGCCGTTGCAGGCTTTGATCAGGCGGCGCTGTCGCCCGGTGGCACTGCCCGCTGGGGCCGCCAGAGCGCAACGAGGATCCCTGGCCGCAGGATCAGGAACAGGCCGACGCCGGCCTGAACGAGGCTCGCGACCCATACTCGAAGCCGGATCGCGGCTGGAACCTCGAACCCCGACCGCACCATCCACGCCTGCACCAGCCCGGGAAGCGAATTGAGAAGGACGAAGACCCCGGCCAGACCTACGAGAACACACGCGACATCGGGCAGCGGACCCGTCGACTCGAGGTCGAGGGTCGAGAGGACGCGCCGTGCCACGGCGGCGGCATGAAAGACGAGCAGGTAGCTCAGGGCCAACAACAACACAAACGGCAATGCCATCGCTGCGAAGGCACCCCAGGCGCCATGCAGCGCATACTGGAACGGGGCAGCAGTTGCGACCCTGGGGAAGACCAGCAGCGCCTCGATGAAGGCCCACACGCCCAGGAGGCCGACGCCGAGCTGAGCAATCGCTTGAGCATTCACGGTGCCTCCAGAATGTGCCGAGACTCAGCGCCGCCCGACTACGGGCGCGGGTTTGGCAGCCCGGCTCGTGGCCGTCTGACCCACCTCGGACGGTGGGAATCGGCCGGCGCCCCAGCCGTCACTGAAACAGCTTCAGGCGGCTGGCGACAGCGATGTACACGAGGGCGAGGACGAAGAACAGGCCCAAGCCGGCCAGAATGGCCTTCTGCGATCCCACCTTCGGGGCGAGGTAAGCGACCGCCAGCATGTATGGCACCCAGGACACGAGCGTGCCGGCCAGCACCCACTTGGCGTGCTGCCCGACCGCCGCACCTCCCGCTGATTCACCGATGAAGGCGTACGCGACGAGCGTGAACACCGGCACGAGGGTGGCAAGCCCGGATAGAGTGCGGTGGCCGCTCTCTTCGAGCGCCACGATCAGTGTGGTGAACACCCCGCCCGTCACGAAGTAGATCAGGAGGTTGGGAAGCTTCATGGAGCCCTCGCCGAGTGCTTGGCATGATCATGGCATCCAATACGCTCGCATGCAGCCGCGGATGAGCGAAGTCAGACCTTGGGCGGGCATCAGCGGCCGTGCCCACCGCTCCAGGCGCCGGTCAGGCCGCTGGCGTCGAAACGGTCCGCTGCGCCGGCCCGAGCCGACCCGCGACGAGGATCGCCAGAGCTGCCACGACCAGCGCGTCGGCCGTGAGCTGAAGCCCGCTGCCGTAGGCAAGCTGGAGTCCCCCCACCGAGAGCGGGTGCAGCGCGAGAAGCACGTACACAACCTGCCGGCGGACTCCCGCCAGACTGCCCAACGCCATTACGAGCGCGGCGGTGAGACAGAGGCTGATGCCGGACCCCGTCCAGATCGCACGCACCACCGGCTGAAAATCATCCGTCACATGCGCGAAGACCGATCCGGAGTATGCGAAGTGCAGCAGGCTCGCTGCCAGCAGCAACCCGATGGCGAGGGCGCTCACGGCTCTGGTCACGGAGTCCTTGGTCATGCTGCCACCTCGATTCGGAGTGGTTGCGCGAACGGCTCGACGCAGAAGTCTCGGATGGCGTGCGCCGCCACCAGGCTGTCGAGCCAGGCGCGGCGATACGGCTGCATCGTGGCAAGGAACTCCGGCGCGGAGGCGCTCAGCCGGCGGTGGCGCGCATTCGGCCAGCTCATGAGGGTCGGCGGCGTCCGCACCGCCGGGGCCTCGGCCCCCCGCGCGGCGTGGACCACGGGCGCGGTATCACCCGCGACCCTGTCCGCGGGTGCGGCATAGGCCGCGAGGATCGCGGAGACGATGCGCTCGGCGCTCGTGAGCACAACTGCACGTCGTGTCATAGGGTGCTCCCTGTTGCGGCCGTGAGTCACGAGCCTGTTCATTGGCCTTCAGGCGGCTGCCATAGCTCGACCTTGTTTCCCTCTGGATCAATGACCCAGGCGAACTTCCCGTACTCGGATTCGTCGATCTTCTCGAGCACGTTGCAGCCTTCTTCCTTCAAAGCCTTGACCAGGGCATGGAGGTCTTCCACTCGGTAGTTGACCATGAAGGGAGCAGAGCTCGGAGCAAAGTGAGCACTGTCTTGCGGATCGATGCTCCAGGCCGTTGTGCCGGCGACCGGCTTGCCCTCGGCGTCGGTCCAATCGAAGGCCGCTCCGCCCCAGACTTGGACATCGATTCCCAGGTGCTTCTTGTACCAAGCCTGCAGTGAAGGAGCGTCCTTGGCCTTGAAGAAGATGCCGCCGATGCCAGTGACTCGCCTCATGTGACCTCCAAGGGCCGGTGGTGGTGAGAGGAATGTTCCTTCTGCAACGGTTTGGACCAACCGCTGTTAGTGCGGCCACAGCCAGCCGAACGTCGCGCCGGTGATCAGGGCGTAGATGATGCCGTCGAGCGAGTGCGTGATCGTGAATCGCGTGCTCTTGCCCCACCAGATCCAGTTCTGCCAGTGCGCAACGGCGTAGCAGCAGAAGGTGACGGCACCACTCACGCGGAACACTTCGAGGTACGGCGCACCCGGTCCGCGCGTGCGGCCCGTGACATATGCGGCGAGCACGGCGATGAAGAGCGAGTAGACGAACCACTGGCCGAGCAGCTTGCCCATGTTGATGTCGCCGCTCGGCAGGACCGACATGATGCCCACCGGACCCTGCTTCATCTTCTCGGCGAACTCCGGCGTCTTCATCTCATCCACGCTGTTGGAGTAGGGGAAGCGATAGTCCCCCGGCTGCACGTTCAGGTCGCGCAGCGTATCCATGAGCTTCGCCTCGCCGGGGACGTTGGTCATGTCGCCCTTGTGCCAGCCCAGCAGCGAATGAATGATCGCCAGCGCGATGAACACGAACACCGCCGATACGATGACCGGCATCCACAGCGCAACCAGGCCAACCATGACTACCTCCAAGAAGAGAAGGAGGGCACGAGCGCGGAGCGCCCATCGGTCTGCCGCACACAAGCGTGGCCCTTCGAGCGCCGAGCCCTATTGCAGCGACGTGCTTCCGGCCACCGCAGGAGGCGTCTGCCCGAGCAGCGTGAGATTGGCAATCGCGGCCATCGCAGCCTTCCCGCTCGGGATCTGTCGAAGGCCGAACATGCTATCGCCCTCGAACCACTCCGCCTCCACAACCAGGACCCGTTCGACGCTGTCGGTGAGTGGATCATGCCACAGGCCATACTGCGGAATGGCGATGTGCAGTGGTTGGCCGACGACTCCAACGCACGCCGCAAAGACCGCGTTGCCGCTCCGGACATCAGCTGCCGTTGCCACCCGGCCGCTCAGGTATCCGGTGCTTGGAAGCGACGGCCAGGCTGCCGCCACCTGAGCTCGGCCCGGTTGGGCGGCCTTCTGGTGGGGAGTGCGGAGCCCGCTGGCACGCTGGCTGCCGCCCAGCAACGATGCCAACCCGAGCAGCCCAATCGCGCTCTTGCGAAGAGTGGACATGGTGCCCTCCACGCAGCCCAACGACTCGCGCCTCGGCGGCGGGCCGGCCCGCGGGCCCCACCATCCATCTCCAACCAGCCTAACCTGGGAGCGTTAGGCAAGGGTCTCGCGGCCGTGCCCGCCCGGCTGCGGCCACGCCCTCCGGTTGCTGCCTGGCGACTCGCGCCTCAGCGGCGAGGTGCGGCGTCACGCGTCATGGTGCGCTAGCCCACGGCAGGCGGCCCAGAGAGCGACGCCGCCGACGACACCGCTCTGCACGACGATCCTGGCAGCTGCCATCTGGGGCCAAGCATGCATGGCAAGCAGGATGGTGGCGGCCGCCACTCCGCTTGCCGCGCCGGAGGTGCCGGAACCGGTCAATCCCCTGCCCAGCACCCGCAGACCGAGTGTAGCGATTCCGACGTAACCTGCGGCTGCAACAAGCAACGCCGCCCCGCTGTGCCAAGATAGGCCCGCGATTGAAGCCGTTCCGGAGAGCGCGCTGCCGACATACGCGAGCATCAACACCGCGCCGCCGAGCACTGGCCTCAGCGCGAGACGACCCACCCTCATCGGGCGTGATTCGGCCGCCTCGCGCGCGAGACGCTCGGAATCCAACGGATTGAGCTCGTTCGTCATGCCGCTCCGGGCTGCCTGACGAATGCGCCTCAGCGTGCGGGCCGGCCGCGGGACCCGCCAGCCATCACCAATCAGCCTACACCCCGAGCGTCACGGCGGCTTCACGCGGCCGTGCCCGCCGCTGCAGCAGCCGGTTCGACATCAGCGCTTGGCGATGCGGTCGCTTCGCGCCGACGGATTCCGCCACTGCCACAGCCCCGCCATCACGCTCGGCGGCAGTCGGTACCCGAGTTGGCGGGCCACCATCACGATCTGACCTCGATGATGCGCCTCGTGGGCGACGAAGTACGTCAGGACGTGTTCGACGTCCAGCGCGAGGTTGCGCCACACGTACGCCCTCGATGACGGCACCTGCCCGCCGCGACGGCAGCCTAGCTCCAGGAGGGCCGCGATGCCCCGACTGCTCCGCTTCAGGGCCGACACGAGTTGCCGCGGCGTGACGGATCGGTGGTCCACGCGCGTCGGGGCAGCGATCCCGTGCTCGGCGCCCAAGGTCTTTACCCAGCTACATCGTGCATTGTGGAGGTGCGCGGCGACACTCCGGACTGTCCGTGTTGGGATGCCGGGTATCGTCGCGCGCCAGAGCGCCGCCGGGAGGCGCTCGATCAGGAACGCCGTGACGCGGCCGTTCGTGTTCCAGGCGGCGAGCAGGGCATTCGGCGCCTCGGGTGCTCGGAGCACGCGTCTACCTCCTGCAGATGCGCTGATGCCTGACGACTCGCGCCTCAGCGGCGGGCTGGCCGCCCACTCGGCTGGGCGCTGCGATGCTCTTCCTACTGCACCAGTGACGGGCGTTAGGCGGCGTTCCGCCGCTGCAGGCGCCGGTTGGGCCGCTTCCGATCTCAGCGGCCGCCATGCGCCGTGTCAGCCCCCCGCGTTTCCCGCAATGCCTTGAGGTCCTGGAGCAAGCTGCCCCGGTCCTCGACATGGCGGAAATCGACGAAAACCCAGCGGCTGCCGACACGCCGGACCTCCGCGACCACGTCCGGTCGCGATTGCGGCTGCCGGTCCGTGCACATGCCGTTCACGGCGACCAGAATGGTATCCCCGCGCCGGGTCGTCCCGGTGACCTGATAGGGGTCGCACGGATCCTGCGCGGCGAGAAACGGGTCCCAGTCCAGGCCGGACACCGCATCGGGGCTGCCGGCCTGCGCGGCCAAGTCGAGCCGCATCGCGCCGAGGAGCACCGCGTCGAAGAACCCGGAACTGTCTCGCACTGCGACTTCATAGCGGTCACCCGTCCGCTTGTACCACTCATAGAAGGCTTGAACGAAGCGCGCTGCCGATTGCGCGGCCGAATCGGGCGCGGGTGCGCCGAGGGTGGAGTCCTGGCTCGCTACGCCGGGATGAGCCTCGGAACCGGCGGGTGCCTCTCGGTGGCAGGCCATGACAGGCACGACCGCCAGCACGAGTGGACTGAGCCGCCAGACCAGCGTGGTAGCGTGTATCACGGAGCTCCTTGGCCGGAAGCGGCCTAACGAAGTTCGCGCTCGATCGTGTAGCGATCGGCGAGGGCCGCCCGAAGACCTGCGGGCATACCGTCCACGCCGCTCACTCTTTGAGCGCAACCAGCGCGACGAACGGCGGATAGTCACGCAGCGCGATCAGTTCGAGATCGGTCGCGTGCCAGCCGAGGTCGTACCGGCCGCCGCGGTTCAGGTAGTCGCGCAAGGCCGCCACCGCTTCGACCTTGCGGCCGAGCAGCGCGAAGATGCGGGACACCTCCAGGCCGTTGTTCCGCAGCGTGTCCGCCCGCAGCTCCTCGATGCGTCGCAGAGCGGCGGCTGTGTCCCCCTGACTGGCAGCAATGCGCGCTGCGGAGTTCACGTACAACGGCTCGTCGGGAAACTCACGGCCCAAGTCCGCGAAAAGCCGAGCGGCCTCCGCGTATCGCCCCAGATAGTAGTTCTCCACCGCCATCTCTTGCCGAACTTGCCGGTCCTGCCGGCGATCCGCCGGGAGGGCCTGGTTCCATGCCAACGCCCGCTCGAACATGCGCTGGTACTCGGCCTTCGTCCGGTGCTCGAGCAGCTCGGCGGCAACAAGGTGCATCAGGGTTCCAGGCGCCCGGTAGTCGGGGAGCGCCCGGCTCGCCGTCAATACCTGCTCTAGTTCCGCCATTCTCCCGAGCGCAAGGAGGGCGCGGGCCTCGGTGAAGGCATGGTCAGAGTTGCCGGGATCCCGCGTTCTCGCTTCGCGCGCCAGCGCCAGCTCCTGGTCGTACCGGCCCAGCCCGTGCAACGCGGCGGCCTCGACGGAGTACCACGCCTGCCAATCGCGGCCCCAAGAACTCGAGGTGTCCCGGAGGTGGTAGAATCTCGTGGCCTGCGAGAGGTGGTTGGTCCGTACGGCTGCATAGAGCGCCAGGTAGGCAAAGGCCTGCGAGTCAACCTGGAACGCCGCCGTCGCAGCTCGCCACTCATCCTCGGGCGACGCGCGCAGTGATTGGGAAATGTCCAGGACAAGCGTCTCGCCGCGCGTCAGACGCCCGCGGCGCGTCTCCATCACTCGCAGGATGGAATCGGACTCATGCGAGCGACCCAAGTTGAAGAGCGCGCCCGCTAACTGCTCGGCGACGTAGAACTGCGTGGAGTCGCGCCGGAGTATCTCCTGTTGGACGGGGATCGCCTCGACGAACTTCCCCTGATTGAACAGCTGGTTGGCTCGGGTCCACAGCCTGAACAGCGCGAGAGTACTTGGTGGTGTGTAGAGCGATGGGTCCATGCCTCTTGATTCCGGCGACACGTAGTAGCCCACCGCTCCGAGAATCCTCTCCTTCGCTTCGTCCACCACCCGACCAGCGTTCCCCGCCAGGCCCTGTGCAGCGCGGAGGCTAAAGACGGTCTTGAGGTCGCGGGCGCGCAGCACCTGAGACTGCACCTCCACGGTGTCGCCGCGTTGATAGATCACCCCTGTCACGAGGGTCGCCGCGCCGCTGGACCTGGCGATTCGGCTCAGCATCTCCGGTGTAGCACCGCCCTCCCCGGTTGCGCCGAGCGCCGCGCGCCGAGGCTTGACCGCGCCCAGCGCGGCCTCCTCAATCGCCGACTCGATCCGGTCTGCGGCCAGCTGGCCGACATCCTTGAGGCCCGGTGACGTCACGCGGGTATCGAACGGGAGCACGAGGATCGGTTCGCGGACATCCACGGTCTTGGCCCCGCCGCCTCGCGCGTGCCACAGGATCAGGCCTACCGCCGCAAGCGCGACAACCGCAGCGGCGATCCCCGCCGCCAGGGGGACACGGCGTCGCCGCCGGACGGACACGGTCGCGGACGGCGCGGGCGGGGCTGGGACTCCTGCCGACACGCGGGTGCCGAGCGCCTCCGCGAACAGCGCCACCGGATTGAACCGATCGGCCGGCGTCTTGGCCAGCGCCCGCTGCAGCGCAGCCGCCACGGCCGCCGGCACGGCGGGCCGGACCCTGGTGACGTTCGGCGGCTCGACCGCCAGATGCTGCCGCACCACGCTCTCGGCCGTCGACCCGGTGAACGGTGGCTCCCCGGCCAGCATCTCGTACAGCACGCAGCCCAAGGCGTAGAGATCGCTTCGCCCGTCCAGGTCCTTGCTCCCCGCCGCCTGCTCGGGACTCATGTAGGCCGGCGTCCCCAGCGCGACCCCCGTCTCCGTCAGCCGCGTGCCCCCCGCCGCGTCGATCGCGCGCGCTATTCCGAAGTCGGCGACCACCGCGTGCCCCGACTCCAGCAGGATGTTCTCCGGCTTGATGTCGCGGTGCACCACCCCGTGAGCGTGGGCGTACGAGAGCCCGTCCGCCACCTCCCGAGCGATCTGCAGCGCGTCGTCGAGCGGCAGCTGCTTCTCTCGGGTCAGGCGGTCGCGGAGGGACTCGCCTTCCACGTAAGGCATCACGTAGTAGAGGATCCCGTTCGCGGTGCCCGAATCGTGGAGCGGCAGAATGTGGGGGTGCGTGAGCCGCGCGCTGAGCTCGATCTCCCTCAGAAACCGCTCCGGACCCAAGGCGGCCGAGAGTTCGGGCTTGAGGACCTTGAGGGCGACGGGACGGTGGTGCTTGAGGTCCTCGGCGAGGTAGACGGTGGCCATGCCACCCTGCCCGAGTTCGCGCTCGATCGTGTAGCGGTCCGCGAGCGCCAGGCGAAGCGAGTCGGAAGCGTCCATCGCTTCACCGCCGACGTGAAGATGCGCCAACGTATCGTGCGGCCTGCGGGGCCGCCAGCGTCACCGCCACCGCAAGGACTCAACTGGGTCGCGGGATAGGCGAGCGAAGGCGTCGGATACGGGTCCGCCGCTTCGTCGTGGCGCAGTCCGATGCGCCCTGACGCGTTCGGGTCTCGGCGTGCATCGTAGGTGTGCCTGGCAGGCGGATCGCCAGCGGCCTGTCCGCTCCCGCCGCCGGCCAGGGATGATCGGCCAGGAATCGGCACGGATGACGGGACGAGCGTGTCGCTGAGCGGCGGTCGCCGTGCTCTGATCGTGCCGCCAGGCGGCCAGGGATACCGCGGTGGTCGTCGTTGGCGCGCTTGTGCTGTTCGTCTGCGCCGGGCACATTCGCCATCGGTTGCTGCCTTCATGGACCGCGACGAGCAGAGCACGCAGCAGATACCGACCTAGGAACAGGAGTTGTTCATGACCTGCAAGGACGTCACGCGCGCGATCCCCCTGGCCTGGGCTTCTTCCGCCCGCCTTCTTGCCGTCCTCCTGCCGGTCCTGCTCCTGGGCGCCGCGAGAGGCGTGGCACAGAGCGAGGGGTCCAACGCCGGCGACCTGTCGCGGCGCATGCGGTATGACCTGGATTACCTCTCGACGGGCTCGGGCAACAGCGTGCAGCACTCGCACCTGCTCCTCCTGCTCACGCGCGGCCAGGTGGACACGCTGCAGCCGCCCGTGGACTCCGCTACCACGGCGCGGGAACAGCGTGCCGCCGAGGAGGCCGGCCGCCGCACGCGTCACAACTCGGAGGCCATTCCCTTCGGCGGGCATTGGTACGCGGCCGCGTACACCAACGACTCCCTCTGGGTGCTGGGTCGCGCGCTGCACCGCCCCGGCGGCGACACGGCGCTCGTCGTGATGGTGGACCATGCCGACCACGTCGGCGGCGAGCCCGCGGTGTCGGGCGTCGCGACCATCACGACGCCGATGCCGGCGGCGTTCTGGACGATGGATACGGACCCCATCGGGCAGAACCGCGTACTACTCGCCTGGCTGCAGCGCGACTCGCTGTTGCGGGAGTTCCTGCGCTAGCCTTGCAGCGGCGGCCAGGCCTGCTCTCGCGCGCTCGCGCGCGGCCTCCCATCTTTCGCGCGGGGGGGTGCTGCTCGATCCGCCCCGGAACGCATACGGAGATGTCGATGATCCGCCCACGGCCTCACGTCGTCCGCTGGCTGCTGGCGCTCGCGCTGGCGGTCGCTCCACTCGTCCCGCTTCGCGCGCAGCGCGGCGTGCCCGGGCTCGACACGGCGGGCATGGGCCGCTCGGTGCGCCCCGGCGACGACTTCTACCTCTACGCCAACGGCACGTGGCTGCGCCGGACGGTCATCCCCGCCGACCGCAGCGCGTACGGTGCCTTCAACATCGCCGACGAGCGCGCCGAGCGACGGCTGACGACGATCGTGCAGGACGCCGCGGCGGCCGACGCGCCGGCGGGATCGGATCTCCGGAAGATCGGGGACTTCTACCGCAGCTTCCTGGACACTACCGCCATCGAAGCCCGCGGCCTCGAGCCGCTGAAGCTCGAGCTGGACCGGATCGCGGCGATCGGCGACCCCACGGCGCTCGCCCGGTACCTCGGCGCGACGCTCCGGGCGGACGTGGACCCGATCAATACCGGCCAGATCGACACCGACAACCTCTTCGGCCTCTGGGTCGCCCAGGATTTCGACGCGCCGACGAAGTACTCCGCGTATCTCCTTCAGGGCGGCCTCGAGATGCCGGACCGCAGCTACTACGTGGACACGTCCGCGGCGATGGCCGGCATCCGTGCGGAGTACCGTGCGCACGTGGTGCGCATGCTCGCGCTGGCGGCCTTCGCCGACACCGCGGGGCTGGCCGATACGATCCTGGATCTCGAGACCAGGATCGCGCGGGTGCAGGAGAGCCGCGAGGACAGCTACGACGTCCTGAAGGGGAACAACCACTGGTCGCGGGCGGACTTGCCGGGCCGGGCGCCGGGGCTCGCCTGGGACGCCTTCCTCGACGCGGCCGGCCTCGGCGACGTCGCGACCTTCGTGGCCTGGCAGCCGGGCGCGATCACGGCGCTCTCCGCCCTGACCGCGAGCGAGCCGCTGTCGGCCTGGAAGGCGCTGCTCGCCTATCACGCGATCGAGCACCACGCCGCAGTCCTCCCGCCGGCGTTCGACCACGAGGCGTTCGCGTTCTTCGGCCGGACGCTCTCGGGTACACCCGAGCAGGAGCCGCGCACCAGGCGCGCGGTCCAAGCGACGAGCGGCGCGCTCGGCTTCGCCGTGGGGCGACTGTACGCGCAGCGCTACTTCCCGCCCGGCGCGAAGCGGCAGGCCCAGGCGATGGTTGCCAACATCGTCGCGGCCTTCCACCAGCGGATCGCCCGGCTCGCGTGGATGGCGCCCGCGACCAGGGCCGCGGCGCAGGCGAAGCTCGCCACGCTCCGGGTGAGCGTGGGCTACCCCGACCGGTGGCCGAGCTACGGCGGGCTCGACGTCGTGGCGGGCCGGGCGTACGAGAACGCCGACCGGGTCGGGCGCTTCGAGGACGCGCAGGCGCTCGAGAAGCTGCACCGGCCCGTGGACCGCTCCGAGTGGGTGATGACGCCGCAGACCGTGAACGCGGTCAACCTGCCGGCGATGAACGCCATCAACTTCCCGGCGGCCATCCTGCAGCCGCCCAACTTCGACCCCGAGCGCGATCCGGTGCTCGACTACGGCGCGATCGGCGCCGTGATCGGCCACGAGATCAGTCACAGCTTCGACGACCAGGGGGCGCTGTTCGATGCCGACGGGCGCTTGCGCAACTGGTGGACGCCGGAGGACTTCGCGCACTTCGCCGCCGCCGGCAGGCGCCTCGCCGTGCAGTTCGATCGCTATCGCCCATTCCCGGATGTCGCCGTGAAGGGCGAGCAGACCCTCAGTGAGAACATCGCGGACGTGGCCGGGCTCGGCGACGCCTACGATGCCTGGCGGCTCACGCTCGGCGGCAAGCCGGCCGCCGGCGCCGCAGGCTTCAGCGCCGAGCAGCTCTTCTTCATCAGCTACGCGCAGTACTGGCGCCAGAAGATCCGCGAGGCGGCGCTGCGCCAGCGACTGGTCACCGACGGACACGCGCCCGCCGAGTACCGCGCCGACACGGTGCGCAATCTCGACGCCTGGTACGCGGCCTTCGACGTCAAGCCGGGCGCGAAGCTGTACCTCGCGCCCGCGGAGCGCGTGCGCGTCTGGTGAGTGCGGCGCGCAGCCCTCGCGCCGGCGCCTCAGGCGCGGGGCGGCTGCGCGAAATACACCAGTGTCTGGTAAGGCATCACGATGCAGCCGCCGCGTGCGTGGCGCTCGAACAGCTCGCGCAGCAGCGCCATCACCGTGGCGCAGCGGGGATCGCCGCGCTCGGGCGCGTAGGAGGAC
>DATJUT010000009.1 GCA_035502185.1 Gemmatimonadales bacterium | reverse complement strand
AAAGTCGTGGCCAGGGCGCGAAACAACGGCCGTACCGTGGGGATGACGGAGTCGTGCACGGCGGAGGTAATAACCTACGGAGCCGGAAGTCGCCAGAATTCGGAGCGCAGATCAGCTGCTCGACGGCAGGTACTGAAGTGGCTGCCAGCCCCCGGTGGCCAGAGGCCAGACCAGTCGCCAGCACTGCCCACCGGTCTGGATTCCGATCACTGGCAACCGGCAACCACTCGCTACGTGCCGTCAGGCGACTGTTCGGTCTTCCGATCGTCCGGCCGCTGCGACCTCTCCTATAGCCCGACCCAATACGAGAACTTCACCAGGAAGATGTTCTCCGGCGGCACGCCCACCAGGCCGCGCAGATCGCGACTGAGCAGCAGGTCGCCCACGCCGGTGGCCGCGTTGCCGCTGCGCTCCTGGGTCCACACGAAGTAGATCGTGGACCCGGGGTGGTACTCCCACCGCAGCACGGCGCTGCCCCGCAGCGAGCGGAGGTCGAAATTCGGGTCCGAGATGGTGAACGGCGCCGCCGGGCCCGCGCCGTCGGGATCCACCGTGTAGCTGCCGGCCGCGTACGAAATCGTCCCGCGGTCCACGCCGTACACGCTCCGCTCCAGCGAGTGCGGCCGGTTGTACTCCTTGAACTGGCTGTAGGCGCCGCTGGCGATGAGCGGCTGCACGTAGAGCTGCAGCGTCAGCGTCGGCGTGAAGGTCCAGTCCACCCGTGCGTTCATCGACAGCGTGCGCTCGGCCAGGTCGGCGAACACGTACCGGGCGCTGTCGAACAGCGTCGCCGTGGGATCCGCGACGGCGGCGACGTACTGGGTCCGCGTCGCCTGGTAGCTGTACGACGGCCCGAGGTCGAGCGAGAGGTTCGAGGTGGGATGGATGGTCGCGTCGAGCATCAGGTCCCACGAGCACCGCCCGTCGCCGCAGCCGTAGTCCGGCATCAGGGTGAGGTACAGCGCCTTGCGGGAGTCGGTCTGCACGTTGGCGAACGTGTACCAGCTCGAGGCCACGCCCAGCGCCGGCCCGCCGCGCGCCAGGTTGTCGCTCAGCGTCGGCGCGCGGACCTGTCCGTAGAGCGACACGTTCCAGTAGTTGTGGAAGGTGAACTGCGCGTAGCTCTGCAGCTGCCGGTTCAGCAGGTCGTGGCTGAAGTCGTAGATCTGCTGGCCGCCGAAGATGAAGAACATCTGGCGCGCGAAACGGTTCGGCTTGGTGAACTGCCGTACCAGGTTCGCTCCCATGAAGATCCGGTCGGCCTGCGTGTTGAACGCCACGTCGTTGGCCTCGAAACCCGGGCTGAGGACGCTCGTCTGGACCTCCCACATCCAGTTCCCGGCGTCCTTGGCGAGCCGCGTGTAGAAGGAGAAGCCGCGCAGCGCGGTGAGCGTGGGATCGTACGCGTCGCTGAACAGGCCGTTGGAGCCGTTGTGACGGTCGGGCCGCTGGAAGTAGCGTGCGCTCGCCTCCTGGACCCGCAGGATGTCGGCCGGGCTGCCCGTCACCTGCGTCATCGTGGCGTTGGCCATCAGCTGGTAGGTCCGCTTGCCCCACCACAGGTCCGTCTCGAGGCCGGCGGCCTCCGAGTGCGTGTTCAGCTGCGTGCCGAGGGTGGAGTCGCGGATGTCCCGCACCACCGACGTGACCATGCCGCGGATGTAGCTGCCTCCCGGCAGGTCGTGGGACAGGCGCCCGACGAAGTAGTTGGTGAACGGCTCCACCTCCATCCCGAACCGCTTGCCGCTCGAGTCGATCTGCGCCGTCTCGCGGGCCGTGGCGGCGTCCAGCGTGGCGAGCGTCCACCCCCGCGCGAGGCTGCCGGTGAGCTTGGCGGCGCCGAGGATGGCGGTGTTGTCGGGCACCTTGCTGTACCCGCTGTCCCCGACGGCCGACTCCGCGTTGCCCGCGCCCTGCGGCGCGCGGCCGATGCGGCGCGAGTAGAACAGGCTCGGCGAGCTGAAGTTGCTGCAGCTGAAGCAGCTGAAGTTGCCGAAATCGAACAGGCCGGCCCCCTCCACGAAGAACGGCCGCTTCTCCTGGAAGTAGGTCTCGAACGCGCTCAGGTTGACCACGGCCGGATCCACCTCGACCTGGCCGAAGTCGGGGTTGACGGTGCCCGACAGCGTGAGCGAGCTGTTGACCAGGTACTTGAAGTCGCCGCCGAAGCGGGCGTCGTAGGAGCGCGACCGGTTGAACGGGTCGGCGGACGGGATGCCCGGCAGGTTCGTCGAGCGTCCCACGGCGTAGGGCAGCACCTCGCCCCGGTCGGGGCCCCGCGTGATGCGCAGGCCCTCGAGATGGCCGAATCGCGCCGGCCCGCCGGTCTCGTTGAGGTGCCAGAACGACCACTGCGACAGCTCGTTGAGGCGCGCCTCCATCCGCCAGACCTGGAGGCCCCACGTCTGCACCGAATCGCGCGGGTAGCGGAGCTGGCCGAGTGGGATCCGGAACTCCGCGGTCCAGCCGAGCGAGTCCACCCGCGTCGCGACCTCCCAGACCGCATCCCACGACGGATCCAGGTTGGAGCCGTTGGGCCCGTACGAATCGCCCTTCACGCCCGAGGGGTTGACCTGGAAGTCCACGCGGCCGAGGTGGTCGTGGAACGTGTCGAAGATGATCTCGACGTAGTCGGCGCTGGGGAGGTTGTCGCGCCGCGCCAGCCGGGTGCGGATGCCCGCCGCGCCCTCGGTGTCGTACATCCGCGCCCCGATGTAGAGCGCGTCGTCGTCGTAGAGGAAGCGCACCTCCGTGCGCTGGGTCGCCGGCTGCCCCTCGTTGGGCTGGGCCTGCCGGAAGTCCGCGGCGGGCTCGGCCGCCTGCCAGTCGGGCTCGTCGAGCCTGCCGTCCAGCGTGATCCGGCCCGTGATCCGGGCCGCGACGGCCCGGGGGGGAGGAGTGGGGTGACTCTGGGCCTGCGCCAGGCGGCAGGCCGCGAGGGTGCCGAGGACGAGGCCCGCCCGGGCCCCGATCAGGACGCCACGATGCACGGTCCAACCTCCGGTGGCGGCTGCGGTACGGCGATGACGGCGGTGACAACTACATCTGTAGGACGTAACCCGACGCGAAAAGGTTGCAGCCGCCGTTCAGAGGAGGTCGCCGAGGTCCACGCCGGCCCGGCCCAGCCGCTCCCGCTCGGCCGGGCGGTCGGCCAGCAGCTCGAAGTCGGCGTACTCGAAGCCCGGGGCGACGACGCAGCTCGCCAGGGTGTAGGCCCCCCCCGGCCGGGCGGCCTGCCAGGTGCCCGCCGGCACCGCGAGGGCGGGTGCGGAGGAGGTCCCGGCCGGGCCCAGGCGCCGCCGCTCCACGGCGAGCGCCCCCGACGCGACGGTCAGGAGCTCGAGGGGGTCGCCCTCGTGGAAGTGCCAGACCTCGTCGGAGGCCAGGCGGTGCCACCGGCTGCACTCGCCGGCGGCCAGGAGGAACCAGATGTGGGTCAGGGCGGAGCGGGAACGGCCATCGGAGGCGCCGACCCGGTTGCCGGAGCGGTAGGTCTGCCGGAAGTGACCGCCCTCGGGATGGGGCTCGAGGCCGAGCGCGCGCACCAGCTCGGCCGCGCGCCCGGTCACGCTACCCGTCGCTCTTGCGGTTCCCGAGCACGGCCAGCACGAGCATCAGCGCCGCGAACGCGGTCATCGCGACGCCGCCGACCAGGTTGGCGTTGATGGCGCCGGGGACCGGCGCCAGGAAGGCCGGGCTCGCGAGCAGCAGCAGCACGCCGAGGATCGCGAAGAGCAGGCCGATGATGAAGCGGAGATCGTCGAGGAGTCTCACGGCGCGCTCAGGCGAAGATGAGGTTGAGGACGATGGTCGCCGCCAGCACGAACACGGCGATGACCCAGGGCCTGGCATACCACTTGAGCCCCGTCGAGCTGAGCCGCTCGGTGAGGCTGTAGACCAGCCCTTTCATCTCGGCATCGGGCCGGGGACGGGTCGCCAGGCTGACCACGATCGTCACCAGGAAGCAGGTGGTGAAGGCGGCGATCGCGAGCGTGAAGTTCTGGCTCATCGTGGCGCGGAAGGTGTGCAGCGGCGCGGCCCCGCCCAGGAGCCAGCCGCCCTTGCCCTCCGCCATGGTGACGCCGTGAGTGACGGCCGCGGCAAGGGTTCCGGACAGGAGCCCCGTGAAGGCGCCGTGCCCCGTCGTCCGCTTCCAGAACATCCCCAGCAGGAACGTGGCGAACAGCGGCGCGTTCACGAAGCTGAACACCAGCTGCAGCAGATCCATGATGTTGTTGAAGGTGCGCGCGAAGTACGCCGTGGCCACCGACAGCAGGATGCCCGCCACCGTGGTGAGGCGCCCGACCCGGAGATAGTGGTCGTCCGACGCGTCGCTCTTGATGTGGGCCTGGTAGAGGTCGTAGGTGAACACCGAGTTGAAGGCGGTCACGTTGCCGGCCATGCCGGACATGAAGGACGCCATCAGCGCCGTGAGCCCGACGCCGAGCATCCCGGACGGGTAGAGCTGCGCCAGCATCGAGGGCAGCGCCATGTCGAAGTCGACCCGGCCGTCGGGCTTGAGCGGCATGTGGAACCCGCCGCCCTTGGCCGCCATCGCCATGGCCACCAGGCCCGGCAGGATGACCACGAACGGGATCAGCATCTTGGGGAACGCGGCGATGAGCGGCGTGCGCCGGGCGGCGTTCATGTCGTGCGACACCATGGCGCGCTGGACCACGAGGAAGTCGGTGCACCAGTAGCCGAACGAGAGCACGAACCCGAGGCCCATGATCATCCCGAACAGCCCGATGCCCATCGGGTTCTGGTCCGGCGAGCCCATGTAGGTCCAGGTGTGCGTCATCGCCGGCGTGGCGGCGAGGGCGGTCTGGATGCCGTGCCAGCCGCCGACGTGGTGCAGGCCGACGTACACCAGCGGCGCGATGCCGAACACGATCAGGAAGAACTGCAGCACCTCGTTGTAGATCGCGCTGGTGAGGCCCCCCAGGACCGTGTAGGCGAGCACGATGCCGGCCGAGAGCAGCACCGAGAAGCCGAAGCTCCAGCCCAGCAGGGTCTGGAACAGGATCGCCAGGGCGTACAGCGAGATGCCCGAGGAGAAGACGGTCATGACCGCGAACGAGATGGCGTTCAGCGCCCGCGTCTTCTCGTCGAACCGCAGCTTGAGGTACTCGGGCACGCTGCGGGCGCGGCTGCCGTAGTAGAACGGCATCATGAACAGCCCCAGGAACACCATCGCCGGGATCGCGCCCACCCAGTAGAAGTGGGCGGTCATGATCCCGTACTTGGCGCCCGAGGCCGCCATCCCGATCACTTCCTGCGCGCCGAGGTTGGCGGAGATGAAGGCGAGGCTGGTGATCCACAGCGGCACCGCCCTGCCGCTCATCAGGAAGTGGCCGCTGGTCTTGACGTGGCGCCTCAGGATGGCGCCGATCGCGAGGACGAAGACGAAGTAGACGGCGATGATGCCGTAGTCGAGCGGCGCGAGCCGCATCGCGTGCGCGGTGGTATCGGGCGACATGGGCGCACAAGGTAGCGCGCGGCGGGCGAACGCGCGAGAGAGCGCGGTCCGCACTCGCGCGGGAGCGCCGCCGCTCCTGCCCCCGCCGTGCGCGACGGTTAGATTGGCTGGGTGCGCGTCGCCATCGTGGGCGCCGGCCCCGCCGGCTTCTTCCTCGCCGAGCGGCTGCTGGCGCGGGAGGCCCCGGCTGTCGGGGTTGACATGTACGAGCGGCTCCCGGCGCCCCACGGCCTGGTGCGCTTCGGCGTCGCGCCGGACCACGAGAAGATCAAGACCGTCACGCGGTCGTTCGACGCGGTGGCGAGCCGTCCGGGATTCCGCTACTTCGGCAACGTCGAGTTCGGCAGCGAGGTCGCGCTGCGCGACCTCGCGCGCCACTACCACGCGGTGTGCTTCACCACCGGCGCCCAGACCGACCGCCGCATGGGCATCCCGGGCGAGGATCTCGCCCGGAGCCACTCCGCGACCGAGTTCGTGGCCTGGTACAACGGGCACCCGCGGTTCCGCGACCTCGCGTTCGACCTCTCGGCGGAACGGGTGGCGGTGGTCGGCGTCGGCAACGTGGCGGTGGACGTGGCGCGGATGCTGTGTCGCACGCCCGCGGAGCTGTCCACGACCGACGTCGCCGACTACGCGCTGGAGGCGTTGCGCGCGAGCCGCGTCCGCGAGGTCTGGCTGCTCGGCCGCCGCGGCCCCGCGCAGGCGGCGTTCACGGTGCCGGAGTTGCGCGAGCTCGGGGACCTCGAGGGCTGCGACGTGCGCGCCCTGCCCCAGGAGGTCGCGCTCGACCCGCTGAGCGCCGCGGAGCTGGAGCGCTCCGGCGAGCGCGCCCTGCGCACGAAGGTCGAGCTGCTCCAGGAATACGCGACCCGGGCGCCGACCGGGAAGCCGAAGCTCCTCACGCTCCGCTTTCTCGTCTCGCCCGTCGCGCTCGAGGGCGACGCCGCCGGCCGGGTGTGCGGGATGACGCTGGTGCGGAACGCCCTGGCGGCCGACGGGGCCGGCGGGCTCAAGGCGGTCGCCACCGGCCGCACCGAGCGGCTGGCGGTGGATCTGGTCTTCCGGTCCGTGGGCTACCGCGGCGTACCCCTGCCCGATGTGCCCTTCGACGAGAAGACCGGAACCGTCCCCAATGCGGCGGGGCGGGTCCTATCACCCACGACCCACAACCCACTCACCGGCTTGTACGTCGCCGGCTGGATCAAGCGGGGGCCCAGCGGTGTGATCGGCACCAACAAGCCCGACGCGGCGGAGACGGCCGACGCGATGGTGGCGGACTTCGCGGCGGGCGCGCTGCCGGAGCCGGCCGAGCCGGATCCGGCGGCGATCGAGCGGCTGCTCCGCGAGCGCCAGCCGTGCCTGATCACGTTCGACGACTGGAAGATGCTCGACCGGATCGAGAGCGAGCGCGGCCAGGCCAACGGCCGGCCGCGGGTGAAGATGACGGAAGCCGAGATCATGGCGAAGCTGGGTTGCACCTAGGCGAGCGAGGTGTGCGATGACGATCATCCGGCAGATCCTTCAGACCCTGGCCGCGTGCGCGGCCCTCCCCGCGGCCGCGCTGGCGCAGCCCGCGGCGCCGCCGTCCTCCGCGCCGGCGATCGTGCTCCGGCCCGCGCGGGTGTTCGACGGCGTCGGGCCCGGCCTGGCGAGCGGCTGGGAGGTGGTGGTCGTCGGCGACCGGATCACGGCCGCCGGGCCCGCGGGCAGCGTGGCGCGGCCGGCCGGCGCGCGCGTGATCGAGCTCAGGGGCCTGACGCTGATGCCCGGCATGATCGAGGGCCACTCGCACCTCCTGCTCCATCCCTACAACGAGACGAGCTGGGACAACCAGGTGCTCGACGAGCCGCTCGGCCTGCGG
>DATJUT010000008.1 GCA_035502185.1 Gemmatimonadales bacterium | reverse complement strand
CTGGAGCTTCCCGAAGGTGTAAGCGTCCTGCCCGTAGTTGCTGTAGTTCCTGAAGCCGGTGACCTTCGTGATCACGCCGGAGGCGTTCGTGTCGCCAAGCGCGACGACCGGCTCGCGCCGGAGGTCGGTCTCGGTGCGGGTTCCCGAGACGAAGAGGCCCCACTTGCCGCTGTTGGTGCTGGCGGTGAGCGTCTGGCCGTCGGAGGCGTAATCACCGACGTAGCTCGACGCGCTCGCGTGGAAGCCGCCGGAGGGAATCTTGGTCGTCACGTTGATCACGGCGACGTTCCGGCCGCCGTACTCGGCGTCCCAGCTGCCCGTCTGGAAGTCGATCTGGTCCGCGATCGTCGGATCGAACAGCTCGTTCAGGCTGCCCGAGATGCCGGGCGGCACCGGCACGCCGTCGATGTAGTAGGTGTACTCGGCGTGCTGTCCCCGGATGTGCACCTCGCCGGTCGGCGCGCGCGCGGCGCCGGCGATGGCCTGCTGGACGATCTGGGAGGTCGTGAGCGTCGGGCTGCCCTGGAACTCGTCCTGCTTGAACACCTGGTCGCCGGTCCGGGTGTCCACGGCCTCGGGGGCGGCCCTGACCTCGATCGCCGACACCACAACGGGAGCCGACACCATGACGAACGACACCTGGACGATGTCGGTCCTGCCGACGGCGAGCGGCACCGACACGGGCTTGAATCCAACGAGCCGGGCCTCGATGACGTACGAGCCGACGCGAACATGGTGGATACGGTAGGCCCCCAGGCGGTCGGAATGCGTCTGGGCGATGACCTGTCCGTTGCGCAGGATCTGGATCTCGGCGCTGGCCAGGGGCCCGCCGCTCGAAGTGTCCGTGACGGTGCCGAGCACGTCGGCTGTGGGGTTAGTGTCGGCCCGGACGGCGGCAGGAGTCGCGGCGCGGTCGCTGAGCTCCTGCGCCGCGGCGGCATGTGTGAGGCATCCGATCAGCAGGGCCAGCGTGCCGCCGGCGCGGCCAAAGACAGTGGTTCTGAGCATCGCATCCATCCTCGCGTTCAGTCGGTGCGCAGCCGGAGCCGCGCATGGTCGTGCGCCCGGCCGCGCGTCGCGCGGACCCGGACGGGGAACGTGACAACCGGTGACCTAGGCGAGTGCGGCCGGTGGAGCGCGGGAATCCTGGTGGAAGCCGGGATGGAACGTCGGCGGAACGACCACCGGAAGCGGCCCGGTGGCGTGCTGCGGAAGGCCCTCGAAGCGAACCGGCGACGCGAGCGGAAGCGAGCCCCGCCCGCTCGCGACGCGCAGGGTGAGGAGGCAGTTGTCGGCGTGAGGGTGCGTCGAGCCGGTCGACTCGTAGTGCGTGGCCGCGGCGCCCGGCGCACCCGCTCCGTGGAAGAGCAGAGCGTCGAGGTCCGCGGCGCCGCCGATGCCCCCCAGGAACAGGGCGGTGACGAGCAGCGCGGTGGCACGGAACGGGCGGCTTCGCATGCGAGCCAACATCATACCCGGAAAGCGGAAGGGGTTCCAGGGGCGAGCGCCGCGCAGCCTGACGGCCCGTGGTGGGAAGCCATCACGGGCTGATCGCCGTCACGTCCAGCACCAGCATCGCGGGGGTCGGCGGGTCTTCGGCGGCGAACACGTAGCGCCGCCCCCCGATGTCGCTGATCGTGACCGTGTGGATGCCGTTCTGGTTGTTGGTCACCAGCGGGTAGTACGCGATGAACGCCGGATGCCCCGGGTCGGCCACCAGGCCGTAGAAGTAGATCCCGGCGCTCGGGCCGTACTCGCCGCTGAAGACCAGGAGCCGGCCGTCGGCGCTCACCCGCACGTCGCTGACGGTGGTGAATCCCGGCGTCACGATCGAGTCGTGGAGCAGCGGCGCCCCGGCCGAGTCGAGCTTCCAGATCTTGACCGCGTTGCCGAGCACGGCGGCCCGCGTCCCCCACGTGCCCGTGTACGCGTACCCGTTGGCGACCCACAGGTCGGAGCCGTAGCGCTCGGGCACGTTGTTGCCGCCCCCCAGGACCCGCAGCGTGTCGTGCACGAGCCCGAGCTGCCAGAACCCGCTGAGCATGTCCGAGGCGTACAGCGACCCGTTGAAGAGCATCACGCCCCACACGTAGGTGTCGCCCGCGCCGCCGGGCTGGATCTGCGAGATCAGGCGGCTCGACAGGTCGCCGCTCAGCGTCCCCGAGACGTCGAGCGCCACCACGCCGCCGTTGTAGTAGGCCGCGTAGAGAATCTGATTCGCCTCGTCCACCCAGAAGTTGTGCGTGCCGGCGCCCGCCATGTGGTAGGAGGCGACCTCCACCGGCGCGCTCAGGTTCGAGACGTCCACGACGTGGATGTCGCCGCTCGAGCTGCTGCCGATCGCGCCGGGGCCCTCCTGGCCCACGAACACGTACCGCTTCTGCCCGTCGGGCGCCCAGTACCACCAGGCGTTGTGCACCTCGCCGCCGGCCGTCACGACCCGCGAGATGAACTGGGGATTCTGCGGGCTGCCGCCGGCCCTGCCGTCGCCGACGTCGTAGATCTGGAGCCCCGTGTTCCACGAGCACAGGAATGCGAGCCCGGCGCGGAGGAACTCGTCGTGCTGGCCGTAGTTGGCCGGCACGGGAACGGTGGCGACGAGGCGGACCCCGGTCGTGTCCGGTCCCGTCCCGGTGGTCTCGGCCTTGCTGCACGCGGCGAGGGCGGCCGCAAGGGCGCACCCGGCCCATCGGCGGAGGTGCGTCATGTCAGTCCATCCCTTCCATGTGCCCCATCGCGGAGGGTCCGCCACCGGCGGCGACTCCGTACCGTCCCATCCGGTGCATCGGCCCGCCGGCGGCGATGCGCAGTGCTACGCTGAACATCCACAAATCGTTCCGCCCGTACTGCGCCGCGGGATCGAACACGCCGGTGAGCCTGGTGACGTGGGCGTACTCGGCCTCGGCGATGCCCTCGACCTGGACGGGCAGGCGCGCGGGGGTGAGGGCGCGGCCGTAGCCCCCCGTCGCGACCAGCCAGCGGGTGATGCCGATGATCGAGCTTTCGAGCAGCGGCCGGACGGTGCGGAACGGATTGCCGAACACCCGCTGGTCCTCGGGGCGGTCGGTGCGCTCGAGGCGCAGGTAGACGCGGTGCGCGGCGCGCGACCACTGCGCTTCCGCGAGCCCCGAGTAGAACTTGAAGAAGCCCGCGGCCTCCGCGTTGTACGCCCATTCCGCGAGGCCGTAGATCCGGCCGGCGCCGAGCGGGCGCTCCAGGCGGGCGGACACGCTGACCTTGTCCTGGTCGGGGCCGGCACCGGCGCGGTTCTCCGGCGACTTCACGTGCGCGTAGGACGCCTGCAGCTCCACCGCCGCCGACGCCTGCACCAGCGCCCGCGCGGACCACGAGTCGCCGAACCGGCGCCAGTTGGGCCACTGGTCCCAGCGCTCGGGCTCGTCGCCGTTGAAGATGGCGCCCTCCAGCGTGACCGGCCCACCCCGCGCTCCCAGGATCGCGAGCGCGCGTTCCAGGATCTGCGCCCAGTGGTGGTTCACCGGGAAGATGAGCGCCGGCCGCATCATCGGATCGTCCGTGCCATACGGCGCGAAGCCCTTGCCGGCCGTGAGGGACCAGTGCACGCCGCCGGGCAGCAGAGGGAGGTCGGTCGCCGAGACGAGCAGCTCGTGGGCCCAGGTGTGCGGATGCCGGCGGTCTTCCCACCCCTCGCCGAAGTCCCCGGTCGCGAGCTCGCCGTGAGGCATGGTCCAGCCCTCGCCGTCGAGCGTGACGTGGAAGCGCACCCGCGCGCCGAGGACGTCCACGGTGCCGTACAGCAGCGGGGAGGTGAAGCGCAGCTCGGTGAGGGAGGAGCCGCCCGGCACGGGATCCGCGCGCGTGAGGACCGGCGTGATCTGCGCGCCGAGCGACACCTGCGCGCCGAGCGGGAGCGGCGCGAGCGCCCCGGCCACCAGCGCGACCGCGGCGAGCCGGCCGCACCGCGCCGGACGAGGCGCCGCGCGGGCCAGGTCTAGCTCCGTGGCAGGAGCGCCTTGGCCGGGGCGAACAGCGCACCCAGCCAGCCGAACAGCCGTTGCTGCGCGCTCTGCATCCCCAGGAGCGTCCGCGACGCGGCGGTGCCGGCCGGCTGGCCCCCCACGAGCGTGACGTTCGGCGTCGTCGTGGTGCCGTTGGTGATCGTCGCGTAGGCGCTGTCGTTCACCGAGATCCGGATGCCGACCGACGGAACCAGGCAGTAGGTGCTGATGGCACCCGCGAGGCGGACCGTCTGGGGGGCACGGGTGAGGGTGAAATCCAGGGTGTCGTCGTAGTCGAACGGATCGAAGTTGGTGCGCGCGGCGAACATGTCCAGGCTGAAGCCGTCCAGCGAGTCGGCCACGTGGGCGGAGACCGTCACCTGGAAGGCGGT